>JAJXUS010000016.1 GCA_021782675.1 Acidobacteriota bacterium | reverse complement strand
AATCTGCGGATAGACTGAGGTGTAATCCTCAATCTCCCGGAAGGTTGGGTTGTCTTTCGCGAAGGCCACAATCTTCTCGTCCTGAACGCCCTGATCCAGCATGTGAAAGACGCCCACAGGACGGGCCACCAGAACACATCCGGCGAAACTGGGAGCGTCGCCGAGAATCAGAATATCGAGAGGATCGCCATCGTCGGCAATGGTCTGAGGGACGAATCCGTAATCGCCTGGATAGTGGACGGGACTATATAAATTCCGGTCCAGCCGGAAGACATGCAGTTCCTTGTCGTACTCGTACTTGTTGACGCTGCCCTGGGGGATTTCAATAACGGCGGCAACCAGGCCCGGCGCGTCCGCGCCAATCGGCAGCTCAAGATAATTGGTCATGGAGATAGGCGGCCGCAGCGACGGCAAATGGATCGTCTGGACTGGAGGTTCCGCTTGGGTGAGTATACCAACCGCGCCGGGCCCGCGGGCAGCCTGGCGGCAATGCGAAAATTGAAAGGTCGGAGTTTCCCCGACTCACAGGCCTATGCTGCAAGTCATCGGCGGAGCCAAGCGCTTCGGTCCTAAACTGCTGTTCGAAGACATCAACCTGCAGATCAATCCGCGGGAACGCGCGGCGCTGGTCGGGGGGAACGGCTCCGGCAAATCAACGCTGATGCGCATTCTGGCCAGTCTGGACTCCCTGGACGACGGCAGCGTCGAGCGCAGCGGCGGCATGACCGTCGGCTACCTGCCACAGGACGGCCTGCAGATGCGCGGTCGGACCGTCTTCGAGGAAACGGCGTCGGTCTTTGCGGCAACGCACCGCCTGGAAGACTCGATCCACGGATTGCATAGCCGCATCGCCGAACTACCCCCGGATTCCGCCGAGTACCGAAGCGTATCAGAGGAGCTTGCCCGGGCCGAGGCGCAGTTCCACGCCGACGACGGATATACGATCGAGGCCCGCGTAGGCGCCGTTCTTGCGGGGCTAGGTTTCAGCGCGCAGGACTGGGCCCGCGGGACCGAGGAGTTCTCTGGCGGCTGGCAGATGCGCATTGCGCTGGGCAAGCTGCTGCTGCAGCAGCCCTCCCTTCTGCTGCTGGATGAGCCAACCAATCACCTGGACCTGGAGGCCCGCAACTGGCTGGAAGAGTATCTGCGCACCTATCCCAACGCTTACCTGTTGATCTCGCATGATCGCTATTTCCTCGATGTAACAACGCAGCGGACGATCGAGCTGTGGAATAGGCGGCTGTACGTCTACAAAGGCAATTACGACCAGTATCTACGCCAGAAGACGGAGCGGCGCGCACAGCTTGAGGCGGCGGCCCGTACCCAGCGGGAACAGATCGAGCGTCTGGAGGCTTTCATCAATCGCTTCCGCGCCCAGGCCACCAAAGCGAAGCAGGTGCAAAGCCGCATTAAAGAACTGGAGCGTATCGAACGCATCGAACTGCCGCCGGAAGAGCCCGTCGTACATTTTGAATTTCCCCAGCCCCCGCCCAGTGGCCGCGTGGCGCTGGAAGCGCGGGGTGCCGGCAAGTCCTATGGAGCCAAGGACGTGTTTTCCGGCGCTACATTCACGATTGAACGAGGCGAGCGGATTGCCTTAATCGGGCCGAACGGTGCGGGAAAATCCACATTGCTGCGCCTGCTCGCCGGGCTGGAGACCGCGAGCCAGGGAGAGATCAAGCTGGGGCACAATGTGATGCTGCAGCACTTTGCCCAGGACCAGTACAAGGCGCTCGACGCCGAGGCCCGCCTGCTGGAAGACCTGGAACGCGTCGCCCCCAGAGTGCCGACCGTGGAGCTGCGCAACCTGCTGGGGTGCTTTTTGTTTCAGGGTGAGGATGTCTTCAAGCCTCTTGGCGTACTCTCCGGCGGAGAGCGCAACCGTTACGCGCTGGCCCGTATGCTGGTGAGCCCCGCAAACCTGCTGCTGCTGGATGAGCCGACCAACCATCTCGATATGCGCGCAAAAGAGGTTCTGCTGGAGGCCATCCGCAACTTCAGCGGCACGGTGATCTTTGTCTCGCACGACCGCGCGTTCCTCGATGCCCTGGCCACTCGAACCTTCGAGATTCGCGATGGCGAACTGCGCATCTTCTCCGGTAACTATGAAGATTTTCTGCGGCAGACTGCCGCACTGGCATCGCAGCCAGAGACGCGTCCCGCTCCATCGACGGGCAGTGCGCTGTCTGCGGCTTCGCCAACTGTCGTCACAATTGAGGAAGATGCACCAGCGAAGACCCGCCGCATCAACCCAATCCGCCTGCGACAGATGCAGGAACGTTGCGCCGAACTCGAAGAGGAGATTCCGCGGCTGGAGTCGGCCATTCGTACCGTTGACGAAGAGATGGGGACCTATCGGTCGCAGCAGCAGCATGAAGAGCAGTTTGCGCAGGCACAGCGGCTGCGCGAGGAACACACGGCGCTGCTTTCGGAGTGGGAAGAGCTGATGTTGCAGTTGGAAGCGCAGGCCACGACCCCGTGAAGGGCCCCGGTGGCTGCGGCAGCAGGTCTGGTCCCGACGGCCTGCTCCTGCATAATGCAAAGAGATGGAATTGCTATGGAAGCCTGATGATTGGGCCGAACGCCTCGAAGAATTGCGGTCGTTTGACGCGGACCGGAAAGAGGCGCCCCTGCGCCGCGACGTCCGGTCGCTGGGTGTTCTGCTGGGCCGCGTGCTGCGCGAGCAGGTCAGCAACTCGCTGCTTGCGATGGTCGAAGCGGTGCGGAAGCTGTCCGCGGAGGGGCGCGAAGCGCGTCTGCGCGGTGAGCCCGAACGCGCAGCATCGCTCCTGGATCAGGTAGCCGAACAGATCAGCGAGTGCGACGTTGCCACTGCGGAACATCTGACACGCGCCTTCGCGTTTTATTTTGAACTGATCAACCTTGCCGAGACCAACCACCGGAAGCGCCGGCGCCGTGCGCATCGGCTGCTGAGCGCCGCCAGCGATCCGCAGCCGGGAGAGATGCGCGGGACACTACGCCGGATGCGCGAGGCAGGCATCCCGGCCGCCGAAGCGCTGCAATATCTGGAACGCATCTGCGTGATCCCTGTGTTTACCGCTCACCCGACAGAGGTGGCGCGCCGTTCGGTACTGTTCAAGCGCCGGCGCATCGGAGAAATGCTGGAGCGGCTGAATGAGATTCCGCTGCCCGACGATCAGCTCTCCGCCATCGAAGAAGAACTGCTGGCCGAGATCACCGCGCTTTGGCAGACCGATGAAGTCCGCAGTGATCGTCCCGCAGTTCAGGACGAGGTGAAGCTGGGACTTGACTACTATGAGGTCGCGATCTTCCAGACCATTCCTCTGCTGTTTGAAGAGATAGCGGCGGCTTTTCAGCAGGAGTACGGGCTCTCGATTGAGCCGGGCGACCTGCCGCAGGTGGTCCGCTTTGGCTCCTGGATCGGCGGCGATCGTGATGGCAACCCCAATGTGACGCCAGAGGTAACGCGACGCGCCATCAGCATGGCGCGGGAAAAACTGCTGGAACATTACCGGTCGCGCGTGCAGCTTGTTGTCGATCTGCTGACCCCGTCGGCCCAGCGCATTGGAATAGCACCTGCCCTGCAGCAGCGCCTGGAGGAATACCAGGCGCTGATGGGATCTGCCGGCCGCGGGCTGTCGCAACGCTTTCAGCACGAACTGCACCGCCGCTTTGCCCTATGCATTGAGCTGCGCCTGCGGCGCCGCCCATCGGAACACAATGCGGCATCACTGCCCTCTTATGAGACCGCCGACGAGCTGCTAGCGGATCTCCAATTACTCCGGCGCAGCCTGCAGGAGAATCGCAGTGAACGGCTGGCGCGCAGCCTGGTGGACCCGATTCTTCGCGAAGTACGCACCTTCGGGCTGCATCTACACACCTTGGACATCCGTCAGCATGCGCGGCAGCATGCCCGTGCACTGGCGGCGATTGATGTCTCCCGCGACAAGGCGCCGCAAACCGGCGAGATGCTTCCCGCCGATCTGGCGGATGTTCTCGCGACCTTTCAGGAGGTGCAGCGCATTCAGCAGGAGGAGCCGCGCGAAACGCTGGCACAGTACGTCATCAGCGGCGCTGGTTCGGCAGAAGACATCTGGCGCGTGCTGCGGCTGGCGCACATGCACGGTGTCGCCTGCACGCGACGGGATAGCCGCCCTGCCGTTCAGATTGTGCCGCTGTTTGAGTCCATTGAGGATTTACGGCAGGCGCCAGCGGTCTGCCGCGAGGTCTGGACGGCTGCGGAATATCAGCCGCTGCTCGACTCCTGGGATCGCCGGCAGGAGGTCATGCTGGGCTACTCCGACTCCAATAAAGACGGCGGCATGCTGACCAGCACCTGGGAGCTCTACAAGGCGCATCGTGCGCTGCACGCGACGGCGCAAAGCTGCGGCGTGAAGCTGCGCCTCTTCCATGGACGCGGGGGAACCGTCGGCCGCGGCGGCGCGCCCACGCATCGCGCGATCTATGCGCAGCCGTTCGATGCGTTCGGCGGTGAGATTCGAATCACCGAACAAGGCGAAGTGCTGCACTGGAAGTATTCCGACACCGTGTTGGCGGAATGGAACCTGGAACTGATGGTTGCAGCGTCCCTCGATGCGTTGGCGCGTCCCGAGGCTCTGCGCCCCGGCGGCCATCGCACCGGCAGGATGGAGCCGGGCTGGGAGGCCTTGTGCGAGGAGCTGTCGGCGTCGGCCTATGGCTTCTACCGCCAGAACATTCCGGAAGATCCGGACCTGTTGCGATATTTTGCTGAAGCGACACCTGTGAATGAACTGGAGCTGGCGCGCATCGGCTCGCGGCCCGTACGGCGCAAATCGTCCGCAGCCTTTACCGATCTACGTGCCATTCCGTGGGTCTTTGGCTGGATGCAGAGCCGCCACGGCGTTCCGGGCTGGTTTGGCGTGGGTCATGCACTGCAGCATGCCATTGCTAAAGGTAAGACTGAGTTGCTCCGCGGCATGATGCGTGAGTTTCCCTGGTTTATTGATCTGATCCGCAACGTGGAGCTATCGCTGGCCAAGGCCGACTTTGAGATCGCCGAACGCTATTCCCTGCTGGTTGAGGATCGCACGTTACGAACGGCGATCTTTGACCGTCTGTTGACGGAGTACGAGCGCACGCGCGCGGCCGTGCTGTCGGTGACAGGCCAGGATGAGCTGCTGGCGACCAACCCGGTTCTCGCCCGATCGATCCGCCTGCGCAACCCATATGTGGACCCGATGAGTCTTATTCAGATCGGACTGATTCGGCGCAAGCGGGCTGGAGATACCAGCCCGCGCTTGCAACGGGCAATCGCCGCCACCATCAACGGCATATCGGCGGGGCTGCGGAATACCGGATAGATCCCGGAGGATTGGCGCCCATAAGGCGACAAAGCCGGGGGACTTCAGAAATTCTTCAGCTTGCCCCGGCACCATAAGTAAGGGTGCTGCTCCAGCCAGATCGCCAGTCCAATAACGCTGGGCCGTCCGCAGCTCGGGCGCGCCCACAGGAGCCTCCGATTTGTCCTCCAGAGGAACAAAGGGCGCCCGTCGCCAACTCTTTATCAGCCGCCTTGCAGTCGTCATCGGGCTGGCTGTGCCCGTGCTTGCAAACGCGCAGGCGCAGGCGCAGTCGACGGCTCCGAACGACGCATCCGCGTCACAGCCGGTAACATCGGCGAGCCTGCAGGCGCCCCACGCTTCCACGCCTCCCGTGTCCATAACCCTGGCGGAGGCGCAGCAGCGTGCGTTGAAGATCGAACCCTCTCTGCTGGCCGCGAAGGCTGCCTATCAATCCTCCCGTCAAGACCGGACGATCGCGCGGTCCGCGTTGCTGCCGCAGCTATCGCTCATCAACTCCTATCTCTTCACGCAATCCAACGGCACAAACAACGGCGCGACCCTGCCGGGGGAACGTGGTCAGGTTTTTATCGCCAACAACGCGGTGCACGAGTACATCAATCAGTTTCAGGCGACGGAAACAGTCGGGCTGGCACAGTTGGCGCATTTTCAGGCGACGCATGCCTTGCAGGCGCAGGCGGAAGCGGAGCGGGACATTGCCGAACGCGGCCTGTATGCCACGGTCACGCAGTTTTACTACAGTGTCGAAGCCGCAGAGGCCAAGCTGAAGGCATCGCGCGATGCCGAGCAGGAAGCACAACGTTTTGTCGACCTTACCCAGAAACTGGAGCAGGGCGGAGAAGTGGCGCACGCCGACGTGCTGAAGGCCGAACTGCAGCTAGAGCAGCGCGAGCGTGACCGCGGCGATGCCGCGCTGGCAGCACTCGAGGCCCACGAAGCACTCGGCGTGCTGCTCTTTCCTGATCCTGCGACGCCCTATACTCTGACCGATCCGCTGCGCGCCATGGTCACCCTTCCGGACGAGAAGGAGATTGAAAAGCTGGCGAACTTCAAAAATCCTGAGCTGCAGAGCGCTACTGCGGGCGTGCAGGCGGCGAACTCTGAGGTGCTTTCGGCCAGGGCCGGATATCTGCCTTCTCTGACGCTGGCTTACAACTACGGTATCGATGCGCCGCAATTTGCGCGCTATGGAAACTCCGGTGAACGCTTCCTCGGCTATTCCGCTGAGGCCGGGCTGAATGTTCCTGTCTGGGACTGGTTCGCGACGCATGCCAAGGTGAAGCAGTCGGAGATTCGGCGGGACCTCGCGAAAAAAACGTTGGCGCTGGCGCAGCGCAACCTGATTGCCAAAATTGATGCGACCTCCAATGAGCTGAAGACCGCAGCGGCTGCCTTCGAATCGCTGAACAAAAGTGTGGACCAGGCGAAAGAAAGCCTCCACCTGAGCACGCTGCGCTACCAGGCCGGTGAGGCCACGATCATCGAGGAGGTTGACGCACAAAATACTTACCTGAGCACCGAGACAGCCGATGCCGACGCCGCGGTGCGGTATCACGTGGCGCGCGCCAACCTGGAACGCCTGACAGGAAAACTTCCTTAGAGACGCAAGGGACGTCAGACCATGGAAACAACATTCGCAACTACACGGCTCAGGAGTGCTCACGCGCATTGCCGCCTGCGCATTGCCGTGCCTTTCGCTGCCGTTCTCTGCGCAACCGCACTGCTGGCGGGCTGCGGCGGCAAGACCCATCCGCCGGAGACCGCTGTTCCCGTGCAGGCCGTCACCGCGGAGCTTGGCAACATTCCGGTAGTCGCCACGGGGGAGGCTGTGCTGATGCCGCTGCATGAGGCCGTGCTCGCATCAAAGATCAGCGCACCCGTTGAGAAGTTCTATGTGCAGCGCGGGGACCGGGTGCATCGCGGTCAACTGCTGGCTGTGCTGGAAAATCAGGATCTCTCCGGCGCAGCGCTGGGCAGCAAAGGCCAGTATCAACAGGCGGAAGCACAGTACCTGACGGCGACGCAATCCACCATTCCGCAGGAGATGAAGAAGGCGCAGCGTGACCTGGCACAGGCTGAAGATGAGTTGAACCTGAAGAAAGGAATCTACGACAGCCAGGAAAAACTCTACAAGGAAGGAGCGCTGCCCCGCCGCATGGCGGATGAAAGCAAAGTGGCCTATGAACAGGCGCAAACCCAGTACGCAATTCTGAAGCGTTCCTACGCTGCACTGCAAAAGGTGAACGAGCACGCGCAACTGCAGGCTGCGGAGGGACAACTGCGCCAGGCAAAAGGAAATTATCAGCAGGCCGCCGCTACGCTCGCATACTCTGAGATTCGCAGTCCCATCGACGGCTATGTAACGTCCCGCCCCTTGTATGAGGGCGAGATGGCGAATGCGGGTTCTCCCATTCTGACCGTCATGAATACCTCCGTGCTGATCGCGCGCGCCCACCTGCCGCAATCGCTGGTACAGGGGATGAAGGTCGGTGCCCCTGCGAAGGTGATGGTGCCCGGCATGCCGGCGCCCGTGGAGGGGACGGTTTCTCTCATCAGTCCTGCGCTTGATCCTGGCTCAACCACGGTTGAAGTCTGGGTGAAGGTCGAGAACAAAAACCAAGACCTGAAGCCGGGAACGGCCGTACAGGTGGCCATCACTGCGCGCTTGTTGAAAGACGCATTGCTGGTGCCTTCCGCCGCGATTGTTGAAGATGCCGGAAATACGAGGCATGTGATGGTGATCGGGCCCGACAGCATCGCCCATCCGCGCACCGTCACCATCGGCACTCAGTCGAATCAGCAGACACAGATTCTGAGTGGGCTCAAGGCCGGCGACGAAGTGGTAACAGTGGGCGCCTACGCCATGGACGACGGCACCCGGGTGAAGGTTGTGCCGCCCGGGACGACCACAACGGCGACAGAAACGGCGGGAGGCGGCCTTTGAGTTCTTCCGCGTCAGGGCCTGCGCGCAAGGCCAGCGAACAGGTCTTCTGGGTCGTCCGCCACACGCGCACCATCATCTTCTTCACCTTGATCGCCGCTGCCGCGGGCGTCTACACGGCCTTCCAGCTCCCGGTGGCCGTGTTTCCGCATACCAGCTTTCCCCGCGTGGTGATCGGCATCAACAACGGTGTTATGCCAGTGGAGCAGATGGAAGTGACGATCACCCGCCCGGTGGAATCCGCGGTCAACATCGTTCCCGGGCTCGTAACGGTCCGATCCATTACCAGCCGCGGACAGGCGGAGGTGGACCTGTTCTTCAATTGGCAGGTCGACATGGTGACGACGCTGCAGATGGTAAATTCCGCGGTTGCGCAAATCCGCCAGGAGTTGCCGGCCACGGCCACCATCACTACGACCCGTCTCGGATTTGCCGCGTTCCCAATCCTGGGCTACAGTCTCACCTCCAACACAATGGCGCCGACCGATCTATGGGAGTTGGCGCAGTACCAGTTGAAGCCGCGATTGAACCGGCTGCCCAGCGTGAGCACAGTGACGGTGCAGGGCGGCCAGGTCCCGGAGCTGCATGTCGTCCCCGACTCCGCGAAACTGCTGGCGACAAAGACTACCGTAAGCGAACTGATCAGCGCCATCGATCGCACGAATGTCATTGATTCACCTGGCCTTTATCATGCGCACCATCAGCTCATCCTCGGCCTGGTGGGCGCGCAGATCCACTCCGCGGCCGAACTGGCAAACGTCGTCGTGAAGACCACCCCCAGCGGTATCCCAATCCATGTCGCGGATGTGGCTTCCATTCAGGATGGAAGTTTGCCCGTTTACACCATGGTCACCGCCAATGGAAAACCGGCGGTGCTACTGAATGTGAACCGGCAGATCGGCTCGAACGCGCTGGGGGTCGCCAATGAGGTAGCGAAGGAGGTCGCATCGATTCGCAAAACGCTGCCTTCAGGCGTCCACATCGAGCCCTTTTACGACCAGTCGAACCTGATCCGGGACTCCATTACCAGCGTGCGGGACGCAATTCTTCTGGGCCTGTTTCTTGCCTGCGTCATCCTCGTGTTCTTTTTGCGTGACTGGGGATCATCGGTGGTCGCCGGCCTGGTCATTCCGGTCACCCTGATGGTCACAATTGTGATTCTGCGCTTCACGGGTGAGGGATTCAATCTGATGACGCTGGGCGGCCTGGCAGCGGCCGTCGGCCTGATCATTGACGATGCAATCGTAGTGGTCGAGAACGTCGTAATGCACATCGACGCCGGACAGAAGCGTGCGGCAGCCGTCCGCAGCGCAATTCACGAGCTGACCGTCCCGCTGTTTTATTCCACCATTACGCCCATCGTCGTCTTTCTTCCACTCATCGGCGTTACAGCGCTGACCGGTGTTTTCTTTCGCGCGCTGGCTTTAACCATGTCGGTGGCGCTGGTTACATCCCTTACTCTGGCCCTGACCTGGACGCCGGCCCTCAGTCTGCTCTTCATTCGAAAGAACGGCCCGCGAAACATGAGCGGGAAGAGCCCGGCGGCACCGGCGACTGAAGATGGTGAAGCTGTTCCAGATGCGGCGGTGGCGCAGTTTGCCATGGCGCACGAGGAAGAGACACAAGCTCCCTGGATGCGGCGCGTCCTCGACCGTTATGCACGGCTGATGCGCGGCTCCTTGCAACATCCCATGCGGCTGGTGATCGGCTGCGTCATCGTTGCGGTCATCGGGGTGTTCGGATTCCAAGGACTGGGAACCAATCTGCTGCCGTCCATGGACGAAGGCGGCTTCATTCTGGACTACGTGATGCCGGCAGGCACCTCGCTGAACGAAACCAACCGCGTGCTGCTGCAGGTGGAACAAATCCTGAAGGACACTCCCGAGGTCGAGAGCACATCCCGCCGTACCGGACTGCAACTCGGAATCGCCGAAGTCACCGAAGCCAATACGGGCGACTTTACGGTGATGTTGAATAAGAACCGCAGCCGTTCGACGGAAGCCGTGATGGAGGAAGTGCGTCAAAAAGTTAACGCAGTGGCGCCGCAGCTAGACATTGAAGAAGGGCAGATGCTGCAGGACAACATCAACGATCTTTCGAATGCTCCAGAGCCAATCCAGATCAGCCTGTTCTCGCCCGACATCGATCTGTTGCATGCACTGGCGCCGCGCGTCGCGGACGCCATCACAAAGGTCCCAGGGGTGGTGGATGTGCGCGACGGCGTTTCCGATAACTTAAGCAGCCCCTCCAGCAGCTTTGTCGTGCGGCCGGCAGTCGCGGCGCAACTGGGCTTTACCCCGGAGGAAGTTGCGACCGACGCCCACGCCATTGTTGAGGGAATTCCTGCAGCCCAGCCGATGATTCGCAGCGGCCGGCCCTATACCATCCGGGTTCGGTTTGCAGAAGCTTACCGCGCATCGCTGCAGGCGATCGAAAACACCCTGCTCATCAGTTCCACGGGAAATATCGCAACCCTGGGATCACTGGCGCAGGAGACCGAGCTTCCGCCGCAAGCGGAGATCTTCCGCCAGAATCTGCAACGGGACGTGACAGTGACCGCCGGCATCTCCAGCAGCAACCTCGGCGGCATTATGGTCAATATCCAGAAAGCCGTCGCTGGATTGCATCTGCCTCCCTCAGTCCGCGTTGTGTATGGGGGCACCTATCAGCAGCAGCAACAATCGTTCCATGAGCTGCTGCGGGTTCTTCTGTTGGCGATGGCGCTTGTTTTCGGTGTACTGCTGACCGAGTTTCGCGGCTTCGCGGCGCCAATCGCAATCCTCACTTCATCGATTCTTTCTGTCGCCGGGGTGGTGCTGGCATTGTTGATTACCGGCATCACCTTCAACGTCGCTTCTTTCATGGGCTTGATTATGGCCATCGGCATCGTCGCAAAGAACGGCATCCTGCTGCTCGATGCCGACCGGCAGTTTCGTCGGCTCGGCTTCTCCGCGGAGCAGGCCATCATCGAATCCGGCCGCCGCCGTCTGCGTCCGATCCTGATGACGGCGATGGCGGCCGTCGCCGGGATGCTGCCGTTGGCGCTGGGCATCGGAGCGGGCTCCCAGATGCTGCAGCCGCTGGCGATTGCCGTGATCGGTGGCGTCACGCTTTCCATGGTGCTCTCGCTGCTCGTCACGCCGGCCATCTATTACTGGATGACGCGCAACGAAAGCGTTGAAGAGCTGGCGTAAACTCGTTGGATCATTGCGCCGCGACATTTTTTTCACGCGGCGCAGGAGATGGTTCCATGCGCGCGACCGAACCCTTGCTGCCCCGCTGGCCCGCCCTGCCGTGGGAGGAGTGGCACGATACCGCCAACACACTGCACATGTGGACACAGATCGTCGGCAAGATACGGCTGGCGCTTACGCCCATGCAACAACACTGGTGGAATGTTCCGCTGTACGTCAGTGCCCGCGGGCTTACCACCTCCGCCATGCCGGTCGGTGCGGAATATCTCGATATCGAATTCGATTTCGTTAGCCACGAACTCCATTTCCGGGTGAGTACCGGCGCTATCCGCTCCACGCCTCTAACGGCGCAAAGCGTGAGAGATTTTTATGCCGGCTTTCAAGAAAGCCTGGCTGCTCTGGGATTGAATATTCCCATACACCCCGTACCGGTGGAGATCAAAAATCCGATCCCCTTTGCGGAGGATACCGAGCACCACTCGTATGATCGCGAGGCAGCGCACCGGTTCTGGCGCGTGCTGATGTCGGCCGAGCGCGTTTTGCAGAAATTTTCGTCCGGGTTCGTGGGAAAGATCAGCCCGGTGCATTTCTTCTGGGGAAGCTTTGATCTTGCGGTCTCCCGCTTCTCCGGTCGCCCCGCGCCGCCCCGTGCTGGAGCCGATGCGATCACGCAAGAAGCGTATTCGGAGGAAGTGATCAGTGCGGGATTCTGGCCGGGAAACGGCGGGTACGGCAAGCCTGCCTTCTATTCCTACACGGTGCCGCAACCAGCCGCGCTTCCGCAAACAACCATCCGGCCGGCCGCCGCTGGTTTTAATCCGCAGTTGGGAGAGTTTCTCTTCGACTATGAAGCCATGCGTCAAGAGGACGATCCGGACGCGGCACTCATGGACTTTCTGCAATCCAGCGATGAAGCGGGCGCGAGCCTTTCCGGTTGGGATCGAAAAGCTTTGGAGCGGCCCGCCGGATCCCGCTATGCGCCCAGCCTCCGCCCCAAACTTCAAAGCCGCTAGCATCGGTCTATGGCTGCCCAGTTCCGCCAGCGGAGCCGTAGACCTGCCCCGTCGCATAGCTGGCGCTCTCCATCGCAAGCTGGACATAGAGGGATGCCAGCTCAGCCGGCTGTCCCGGCCTTCCCAGCGCAGTCTGACCGCCGAAGTGCTCCAGCTTTTCCTGGGTCGCTCCGCCGCTGGCCTGCAGCGGCGTCCAGATTGGGCCAGGCGCCACGCCGTTGACGCGAATTCCTTTCGGTCCTAGTTGCTTGGCAAGCGACTTCACATAATTCATCGTCGCTGCTTTCGTCTGCGCATAGTCATACAGATCAGGCGAGGGATCGTAGGCCTGCTCGGACGTGGTGCCGATGATGGC
>JAJXUS010000015.1:7978-12882 GCA_021782675.1 Acidobacteriota bacterium | reverse complement strand
TATTTGCGCCGCTGCAGAACAGCTACGAAATCTCCGATGGAAGCAGGTGCTTTGCGCTGCATTATTCATATCCTCCGCTGGTCATTGGGTTGCCGAGATTGAAGCGAATACCGCCGCTGAACTGATTGCGGGTGAACCCTATTGTCGGGGGTGAGTTGGGTGCCGAGAACTTTTCAGAAAATATGGAATACATGGCAAACACCTGGAATTTATGGCGGACCTGATAAGCAATCTGCGACTCTCCCCCGGCAACCCTGCCAGTACCGTATAGGTTGGTGCTGCCGCTCTCTGTGGTGTAGCTTGCGGCTCCTGAGGCGATCCATCGACCGTGAACTGGTAAATATGCGCTGCCCGCGAAAGAATTGGAAACAATCGCTGGTGACAATAAATTGACTAACAACGCACGGCTGTAACCGGCTGAAAATTGCGATTGTTTCACCCGCCTCGACACACCTGCATTTACCGCGTAACTGAGCGCCTGCACACTGCCAAATTGCGTACTTGTGGAGTGGAGAAACAATGGACCGGCGGCAAATTGAGCCTGGATCGTCGACGTCAATTGCCGGCTGTAGAGGGCTTGTGCGGTCACGGCAACCTCATGGCCGTTCGGCTGCAGTCCATAGACATAGACCGGAGTAAGCTGAACACCGACCTCAGACTTCGGAGTCAGCAGATATCCCAATTTGAAGGTCGCCCCGGTTGAAATAATCCGCTCGGTATAAAGCGCGCTGGTTTTGGCGACATCGACCGGCACCAGAAGAAAATATCCGCCGGTCAGGGAACCGGAAAATGTTATCCGGCTGGTCCACAAATATTTCAGTTGCACCACCATCGCCCCGTTCGTTATCTCAAAGCTGTCTTGCAGCAGCTCAGAACCCAGCGTTGGAATAATCACATTGATACCGCCAATTCCCAGAGTCTGAGGGAGATATTGATTCAGGCTCAGATATCGTGCGGCGGTTCCTGATACAGCGACCCCGAGGCGCGAAGAAAGCGCGTGACTGATACTGCCAAATGCGCGCTGGTTGTAGTTGTTAATTTCGGGAAATGACGGATAGACGTTGTACTGCGGCTGATAGAGAAGGAACGCCTGCGTCCGCGCCGTCGTATTCTGCACGCCGGCATCTGCACCAAACTGCATGAATCCGGTGGTGATCTGATTGGTCTGCGTGCCCAGAAAATTTGTCTCCGCGCCACCCATCGCCATCAGTCCCAGGCCGAAGCGGTCAAAGGACTGGTTCTCGGCGTTGATCGCATTGACACCCTGATTCAGCGTCAGACTCGAGCCAAGCGTCTGGCCCAGCAGCGGCTGATCCGCCGGGTTTGTTCCCCCAACTGGTTCCTCCCCGGCGGGGACAGCCTGCGCCCGGCCGCGCGGCACGCACAGCACCGCCAGGCCCAGCAGTGCAAGCAAGAGAGACAAACGCACTCCGAACGTATGGGGATGCCGTCGCATTACGGAACCACCACCGTGTCGCGCGTCTGCAGCACCACGTTATCCGCACCGCGCTTGCCCTTCAGAATGTTTTTGTATTGCACCTTGATGCGCTGGGCCTGTCCATTGGGGCCGGTCCGCAGCACATAAATCTTGTTTGCCTTGGCGAACTGCTGCAGTCCGCCGGCCGCGGCGATGGCGTCCAGCACGGTCATGGGAGGAACCAGCGGATAGGTGCCGGGGCGAAGGACCTGGCCCAGCACATTGATTCGCTGGCTCAGAATCGCCGCCACAATCACGCTGACCGCCGGGTTGGTCAGATATTTCGAAAAATCGCGCGTCAAAGCTGCCTGCAACTGCGGCGGCGTAAGTCCGGCGGCCTGTACGTCCCCGACAAGGGGCAGCGAGATCCGTCCGTCGGGGCGGACCGTCACATTGCGCGAAACCTCCGGCTCATGCCAGACATTGATGGAGAGGACATCATCCGCCCCGATGCGGTAGTTGGAGGCCACGGATGGGGCAACCCGTGTATCCGGCGCCGTCACCGTGCCGGTCTTGGCATCGAAGGTGGTCCCCACAGGAGTCTCCGGCGCAGTTACCGGCGTCTCATACGCGGGCTGCGCCGATGCACCGGGCGCCGGCGCCGGATCAGTCGTCGTCTGGGCGCCAGCCATTACGCAGAACAGTGTCAGCGCAGCGGTGGCGGCAATGTGGCGGAAGCGGATTGAACTGCCAGCAAACATTAGTTCTCCTCAGAGGGAAGACGGGTGGGACCGTTTTCGCGAAGCCGCGGCAATCCTGCGTCTTTGATTTTGTAGAGCAAGGCCCGATAGCTGATATCGAGCGATTTCGCCGTCTTGCGGCGGTTCCAGCGGTGTTCGTTGAGAGCACGCAGAATAATCTGCCGCTCCAGCATGCGGACCGCCCGCTGCGTCTGCGCGCGGAGCGGAAGTTTTGCGTCCGGAAGAAAAGGGAAGGCTTCGCCGGCTGCATCTTTTTCTCGCAGCGCCTCCACCATCGCATCTTCGGAGCCCAGCACCACGTAGCGCTTGACCAGGTTTTCCAGTTCTCTTACATTGCCCGGCCAGTGATATCCCTCAAGCAACTGCACAACAGAGCGCGAGAGAGGCTGAATCTGGCGGCCAAATTTCAGCTCGTACAACCGCAGGAAGTGCGTCAGCAGCAGCGGTACGTCGGAACGATGTTCCCGCAGAGGCGGCAACTCAATCGAAACCACGTTAATGCGGTAGAAAAGATCACCGCGGAAGCGGCCAGCGTCGATATCGCTGTGCAGGTTGCGATGCGTGGCGCAAATCAACCAGACATCGACCGCCTGATCTTCGACAGCGCCAAGACGGCTGAAACGAAAATCCTGCAGCACCTGCAGCAGCTTCGCCTGCACACTTATGTCCAGGTCGCCAATCTCATCGAGAAACAGCGTGCCCCGCTGGGCCTGTTCCACCTTGCCGGCCCGGGCGCGCTGCGCACCCGTAAAGGCGCCCTGTTCGTAGCCAAAAAGTTCGCTCTCCACCAGGGTGTGGGGCAGCGATGGGCAGTTGACAGAAACAAAAGGCCGGTCCCGGCGGGGAGAGAGCTGGTGCAGACTCTGGGCAACGATATTCTTGCCTGTCCCACTTTCTCCCGTAATCAAGACGGGAACGCCAGCCGCGGCCGCCTGCTCAATCTGACGGCGAACGGCCACCATTGCTTCAGAGGAACCAAGAAGCGCCGGAACCGGATTCAGGGATGGAGCGATCAGTTGCATTTTTTCAACTCGCACTCCTCTAAGCACGTTCCGAGCCAAATCGCGATGCAGGGGACGATCGTTCTTTGGCTGTACCCTCCGTCGCAGGGGGGCAACTGGCTCCACAGCGTGCAGCGGGGACGCTCTGCAGCCTGCCCAGCCCGGCTGCGGAATCGTGAGGAAACCGGCAAAGGCAGGTCGTTGGCGGCCAGGTGTGGGGTTTGGGAGTCCGTCTGGCCATCTGGAGACACGGGAAAGGTGGGAAAAATGTTTCACACTCGTTGCGACCTATCGGCGAAAGAGCGCGAAAGCGACAGTGAGCCATGGAAGCCGACGGAAGCGACTCTACCGTTACCCCTGGCAGTACTCACCTTTTGATTACCAAAAGGCTCTTGTCAGATAGAGAGGCGGCAAGGGACAATTTGTTGGTCGCCTGTATCACTCAAAATTCGAATGACGCCCGCCTCAAGGAGGTCTGTCGGAGTACCGGCCCCCTTCGATGCGAAAGAGCCATCCCCCGGAACACCGACCAGTGGCCGTCGCGTTAAAACGCTCAGTTTGAGTGGAGCCGATTGCACAACATTTTTGCGCCGTTGGCCCATCTCAAGGAGCGATAGCTCTCACCGAATACGCATCCCTATAAAGGGAGCTTCCGTGGGTTGCTGCTTTGCACCAAATCTCGACGTTTGTTCGACTTGCTGCCCAGGCTCTCTACCACCAAAACCTTAGGTTCAGTGCCTGATGGCGCTGTTCGGCATGCTCGAGCGGAGCCGCGCATACTTTTCGACGCGGGCGCCCGGGAAATTCAGGAATAGGCGGTGCGTGTGAACCAACCATTGCGCGTTGTTCTGGTTGAAGACGAAGTAGCGGTCAGTGGATACATCCAGCAGTTGCTTGAGTCATTGGGTTGTGCTGTCGCCCCTCTCGAGAACCTGGAGATCCCCTCGCTGTGCCGGGCGGCTCTTACGGCGGATCTCTGCCTGCTCGATACCTCTCTTCCGGGCGTTGCCTCGGTTTCGCTGTTGACCCGGTTGCGCCAGGCGAATCCTTCAATGCGTGTGGTGCTGCTGCTGGCCGCCAATAATCAGGCCGGCTTTCTGGCGGCAGCGCGCGAGGGCGTGTATGACGTCCTGCCGAAGCCTTTCATGCGCCATCAACTGGACGCAATTGTGCGCCGCGTGCAGGACCGCGTCTTTGCGGTCCGGGGCCGCGCCGCCAGCTCTTCGATCATCCGGGAGGAACTGGGTAATGGCGCCTTCTTTCTGGCCGCCACCCCCGCGATGAAGAAGATTTACGACCAGGCGGCAGCGATTGCCCACGCCGACATTCCGGTGCTGATCACTGGCGAAAGCGGCGTCGGTAAGGAAGTGGTTGCCCGGCTGATTCACCGCCTCTCCCGCCGTTCCAATGAAGAGTGGCTCAAGATCAACTGCGCTGCCCTGCCGGTGGACCTGCTGGAGAGCGAACTGTTCGGTTACGAGGCCGGCGCGTTCACGGGCGCCATGAAGTCGAAGCTCGGCAAGTTCGAGATGTGTGACCGGGGAACGCTGCTGCTGGATGAGATTGGTGAGATGAGCCCGCAGCTCCAGGCGAAGCTGCTGCACGTGTTGCAGGATGGCACCTTCGCGCGGCTGGGTGGACGCGGCGAAAAGCGCACCAACGCGCGCATTCTGGCGGCCACCAACATTGACATTCAGAAGGCGCTGGTGGAAAAGACTTTCCGCG
>JAJXUS010000015.1:0-7968 GCA_021782675.1 Acidobacteriota bacterium | reverse complement strand
TGAGCACCTTTGTCCTGCACATTCCACCGCTGCGTGAGCGGCGGGAGGAGATTCCCTACATCCTGACCCAGATGTCGCAGCAACTCGCGAGGACGCATGAGCTGGAGCCGGTCAATTTCTCGCCCCAGTTAATTGCTGCCTGCGTCGCGTATCACTGGCCGGGCAATCTGCGGGAGCTGGGCAACTTCGTCAAGCGCTACCTGGTAATTCGCGATGAGGCAGCGGCGCTGGCGGACCTGGAGTCGAAGATCCCCGGCCGTTTCGACGCGCCGGCTGTGGCCAACCTGGCAGAGGCCGATGCCCGAACTGCGGGCTCCAGCCCGGACCTGAAATCCATGGTGCGCGGGTTGAAGGACCAGGCGGAGATGCAGGCGATTCGCGAGACGCTGGCGGAGACGAAGTGGAACCGCCGCATTGCAGCGAGCCGCCTCAATATCAGCTACAAGGCGCTGCTCTATAAGATCCGCCAGTACAATCTGACAGCGCCGGCGCAGTCTGCCTGAGACCCCGGCAAGAGTTTTCTGAGAGGCTTTGCATGCGGCACACTGTGGTCGTCCACCTTAGGGACGCCTCGATCCTTCACGGCTATTACGACGGCGGCGCCGACAGCGATCCTGCAACGGGTGCCCCGTTCCGACTCCCGGACCAGATCACAATTGCACTCGAAAATGGCAAGCCAGCGGTAACACTTCGCCTTTCGGATGCAAAGGCGGTCTTCTTTGTTCGCAGCTTCACCGGTTCGCCCAAACAGAAAGATGTTCGCTTCTTCGATTCCCTCTCCATCCATCCGCTTTTATGGGTGCGACTGACGTTTAGCGACGGTGAGGTGATGGAAGGCCGGGTCGCGAACGCGCTCGATCTGCTGACCAGCGCCGCGTTCCGCTTGTTTCCAGTCGACGAACTGACCAATAACCAGTGCCTGTTTGTGCCCAAATCGTCGTTGACCAGCTTTCAGGTAATCGGCCTGCTCGACGAGCAGAGCAAGCAGCCTGACGGGCTCTCCTGATCCGGTTCCCCACTCCCGGCGAACCGCGCAGAAACTGATCTCCCTCGAAACAGCGTCCCCGGCTCCGTCCTGCTCCCAACTCCCGTTTGCGGCCGTTCCGATTCACCGGACGTTCATCTTGACCTTCGACGCTTAGCAGCCGCGGATAAGGAATTTCCCAGGGCATTGGGAAATCGGGTGCCCCGCCGGAAACTGCGGTTGCAAACTTCTGCGCATCCAATACGTTAGGACCAACTAGCATTCACGCTCCGGCCCTGTTCGCGGGCCATTCTATCGATTTTCCACAGTGCGCCTGTTTGGCCTTGCGCTTGCACTAACCTTCCGCGAAAGCACGATTCGCTTATCCCACAAAGAGGCCATTTCATGCGTCGTATCGCATCCCCGCTCAGAAACTGCACCACGGTCCTTGGGGTGGTGGCGGCGGCGGCGACGGGAACAAGTCTGCTGTTTGGGCAGACGCTGCACTGGGAACCAGTAGGATTGTTTGCCTTTGGGCTTTTCTGTCTTGGCTATGCTGCGGTTCTGTCCCGTCGGTCGCGTACGAAAGAATCTGAAGTTTCTGCCCAGCCTGTGCCAGCGCGGCGCCCCCAGATTGTTCGGGAAGAGGCAGCGCCTGCCTCCGCCGCCTCGCGGGTCCAGGGTCCGTGCCATGCCCTGACCATTGACCTTGAAGATTACTTCCACACCGAGGTGGCGTCCCAGGGGGTCGCGGCGGCGGACTGGGACCGGCAGCCTTCGCGCATTGAAGCGAGCACGCACCGGCTGCTGGATCTGCTGGAGGAGCGGAGGACGCGGGCGACGTTTTTTGTTCTGGGCTGGGTGGCTCGTCGGTATCCGGCACTGGTGCAGGAGATTCATCGGCGCGGACATGAGGTAGGCTGTCACAGTTTGAACCACGGCCTGGTCTGCCGCATGACCCCGAAAGAGTTTTATGAGAATACCCGCACGGCCCGGGATCTGATCGCCTCGATAACCGGCGAGGCGGTTCTCGGCTACCGCGCGCCCTGCTTTTCCATAACGCCGGGGACAGAATGGGCTTTTGACACTCTGGCGCGTCTCGGTTTCAGCTATGACTCGAGTGTCCATCCCGTGAGCCATCCGCTGTATGGCAACCCGAATGCCCCTCGAAGCGCCTATCGCGTCGCCGACGGCACGCTCACGGAGTTCCCGATCGCCACCTGGAAGGTGGCCGGACGCAACTTCCCGGTGGGCGGCGGCGCTTACCTTCGCCTGCTCCCGTATCAGTACATCCGCCAGGGCCTACGCGCCTGGGAGCGGCAAATGCAGTCCCCGGCGATGCTCTATCTGCATCCCTGGGAGATCGATCCGTACCAGCCTTACATCCCCCTGTCCCTGCAATCGAAAATCCGCCAGACCTGGGGAACCTCCATGATGGAAGACAAGTTACGCAATCTGTTGGAGCAATTTCGTTTTGCTCCGGTCCGCGATGTACACGCTTCGTGGCTGACATCGGCATCGCTGGCGCCCAGCCGCCCCAGCTTTCAGCGGGCCCAGACGGCCGAGCAGGTGGCGGGATGAGCGCGTCCCTGCAAGAGAAGGGTTCAGCGATTCGGAACGACGTCTCCTCGGCCTTCATCCGGCGCGCCGTGCATCCTTTGTGGGCGATGCGGACGCACCCGGCCTACGCGCGGTACTTGAAGGACTTTGAGCGCACGCAATACCTGCACCCGGAGGAGCTGAAAGCTCTCCAGATGCGGCGTCTGCGGCAATTGCTGGTGTCGGCGTTCCGCTACGTCCCGTTTTACCGGCACAGGATGACGCGGGCAGGCGTCACTCCCCTGGACATCCAGACGCATGAAGACGTAAAGCTGCTGCCGGTGCTGACCAAGCGCGACATGCAGGATCACAAAGACCTGATGGTCTCGAGTGAGGTGTCGCCCCATCTGCGAGAAGCCAACCAGACGGGCGGTTCCACGGGCAGTCCGCTGCAGTTTTATGTGGACCTGGAGCGGGCCGACTCCCGCATGGCGAGCACGGTGCGGCACAACTCCTGGGCCGGGTTACGCCCGGGCGACTGGCATGCGCAGCTCTGGGGATCGCGCTACGACGTGGGCGACCAGCCGGATCCGCGCCCCCGCTGGCGGCAGAAATGGCTGTACCGCAATCTGGTGCTGCATACCGCAGCGGTCTCTGAAGCGGCCATGGCCGAGTATGTGGAGATTCTGCGCCGCTATCGGCCGCGCCACATGGTCGCGTACGCGCAGTCGGCGGCGATCTTTGCCGAATTCTGCCGGGCCAATGCGATCGACGATATCACTTTCGATTCTGTAATTGTCAGTGCGGAGATGCTGCTGCCGGGCAAGCGTCAGATTATCGAGGACGCGTTCCACGCAAAGGTCTTCAATCGCTATGGCTGCCGCGAAGTGAGTGTGATTGCCAGCGAGTGCGAGTACCACACGGGCATGCATGTGAACGCGGATGCACTGCTGGTGGAAGTGGAACCGGCACCGGGATTGCCGCCGGGAATGGGCCGCGTGCTGGTGACCGACCTGCTGAATCGTTCCATGCCGCTGATCCGCTATGAGATTGGTGACCTGGCCAGCCTGGAAACAGGAACCGCCGCGTGCCCGTGCGGCCGCTCCCTGCCCTTGATTGGCGAAATTCAGGGACGCACCTCGGATTTTCTGGAGCTGCCCAACGGACGCATGATCGCCGGTCCCTCGCTGGCGTTGCTGGCCGCAGACATGCCGGATGTGCGTCAGGTGCAGTTTCTGCAGGCCGTTCCCACGCATATCACCATGAAGGTGGTGGCGGGCAGCGGATACAACAGGCTGACGGAGCTGGAGCTCCGCCGCCGGATGCAACCGTACCTCGACAATCTTGCTGTACTGGATATCGTACTAACCGACTCGATCCCCTCCGAGCCGTCAGGGAAGTACCGGTTTGTGAAGAAGCTGGATGCACCACTCCCTGCGAGTATCGCCAATTAAAACAATAAAAGGGGCTCCGATGAGCTGGATTCAGACCCACCTGATTCTGCCTTTTACCCAACCCGATCGCTGTGCGGGACTCGCAGGGAGACTGCGGTCAATCCGCAAATTCGAGCGCATGCAGGAGAAGGCGCAGCGCGCCGAACAGCAGGCCAGATTGCAACGGCTGCTGCAGCATGCGTACGACACCGTGCCCTACTACCGCAATCAGTTTGACGAGGCTGGATTTCGCCCCTCAAAGGCGCGTGTGGACCGTCCGCTTCCGCTGCCCGTGCTGACCCGCGAACAATTGCTGACGGCGCCCGCCACGCTGCTGTCGTCTTCTTTCCAGACAGAGGATCTGCGCCCGGCAGCGAGCAGTGGCATGACCGGAGCGCCGATCCGCTTTCATCGCGATGCGGAGGCCGTGCGCGACAAAATTGCGCTGAAGCTGCACTTTGATAGCTGGGCCGGATTTCGGCCCGGTCAGACCGTGATGCGTTTATGGGGCGCAAGTACCAGCCTGACGCGCGAGTCCAACTGGCGCTGGCGCACGTTTGAGACCGTATTTATGCGGCAGCTGCCCCATGGTCAGGCGGTCGTGCCGGCCGAGGTGATGGAACGCTGGCGCTGGCGGCTGGAAAAGCACCGGCCACGGGTACTTTATGGGCGAGCGACCATTCTGGCGGCATTTGCCGAGTACCTGCAGGAGCGGGGAACGCGATATCGTCCCCGCACGATCATCACCACAGCAGAGGTGTTGAGCGATGCAAACCGGAAGTTATTGACCGCGGCCTTCAAGTCCGAACCCTATGACTTTTATGGCAGCCGCGATGTAGGCATGATCGCGGCCGAATGTTCCGAGCACGAGGGATTACACTATCACCCATGGGGATCGTTCGTCGAATTTGAACCCGTCGGCGAGTCGCCCGATGGCACTTTATACCGGCTGCTGGTGACGGATCTGCTGAATTACGGACAGCCATTCATCCGCTACGATACGGGCGACTGTGTGACGCTCACCGAGCAGAGCTGCAGCTGCGGACGATGGTTTCCGATGGCGGGAAAGATTGTCGGCCGGCTGGCGGGTGGTACAGTCTATGCCAATGGAGTGCCGGTGCCCGGGGTACGGCTGGATCCCAATGTGGCGGCCACCGACTCGCCGCTGCTGCCCCTGCGCGCACCATGGAAGAGCCGAAGCCGAAAGATGAATCCGCGCATGGCTGGAGCGATGCAGCGCGGAGTTCTGATCGCCTGAGAGAGATTTCCGAATGAGTGTGTTTCACAGTCACTTCCTTCTCCCATTCGCCGAACCGGACCGCTATCAGGGCTTTGCGCGCCGGATGCGGACGATCCGCCGCTTTGAGCGGCAGACGGCCGCGGCGCAGCGTCAGGAGCAGGAGAAGCGGCTCCACACCCTGCTGCAGCACGCCTACGACACCGTCCCGTTCTACCGGGAGCGATTTGACGATGCCGGATTTCACCCTTCGCAGGCCCGCCTCGACCGCCCGCTGCCCATTCCGGTCCTGACACGCGACGATCTGCGGGAACCGGATGCAAAGCTGCTTTCTACTGCATTTTCGGTGAACGATCTGCGGCGCGCCGGAAGCAGCGGCACTACCAGTACGCCCATCCAGTTCTATCGCGACCTGGAAGGGATGCGAGACAAGTCTGCACTGCAGTGGACCCTGAACCGGTGGTCCGGCTATCGGCCGGGCGACTCTGTGCTGATGTTGTGGGGTGCGCACCGGGATATGGCCATCGATCCGCCGTGGAAGTGGCGTCTGTATGACGAGACGCTGATGCGGCGAATTCCCGCTCCCAGCGGGATGATCACGGATGAGATCCTGGAGCGCTTCCGCGAACGCTATGAAGCGAAGCGGCCGAAGGTACTCTACGCATACTCCACCGTGCTGGCGGCATTTGCCTCCTACCTGCGTAAGCACGGAATGCGGCACCGGCCCGAGGGGTTGATTGCTACGGCGGAGGTGATGAACGACCAAAATCGGGCGTTAATCGAGGCCGTTTTCGGGATTCCTGTGACGATGCATTACGGAAGCCGGGAGGTGGGCATGATTGCCGCCGAATGCTCCGCGCACGACCGGCTGCACTTTCACCCGTGGTCGTCACTGGTGGAGTTTGACCCGATCGGGGATACCCCGGACGGCCCCGCCTATCGCCTGTTGGTCACAGACCTGTTGAACTTCGGCCAGCCGCTGATCCGCTACGATACGGGAGACTGCGTGACACTCCCAGAGACATCATGCGAATGCGGGAGATCCTTTCCAGCCGCCCAAAAGATTCTCGGCCGCGTGTGCGAGGGCATTCTTCTGCCGGGGGGCGGAATCATTCCCGGCATTACGCTGGGCACCCAGATGGCGCAGATGGGCCATACGTTTCGCGCAATCGCGCGCGTGCAGTTCGTCCAAAAGAGCCTGGGCCATATTCATCTGCGATATGCTTTGCAACAGGAGGATGCCAGCAAAAGCCACGAGCTCACTTCGATTTGCAAGGCGATCGACGCGCTGATGAACGATCCTGTGCGCTGGACCCTGGAACAGGTGCCGGAGATACCGCGCGAACGATCAGGAAAGATTCGTCTCTGTGTGTCGGAAGTCGACGCCTCCGAGGCTGCATCATTCGCCGCGTCTCTACTGGCAAAATAGGGCAGCCGCTGCGGGCACCTTCTATACACTGCAAAATGCCCGCGCGACGGGATTGCGTTTTGCCCCTTCTATTGCTTCGCCGTGCATTGCGTGACTTGACCGGCGATCGTCACCTTGGCCATGCTGTAGGGCTGGCACTGCACGGTATTCGGAAGACTATCCGTCACCGTTACGGAGGCGGGACATACTGCCAGCGAATCGGTCACCGTTGGGTCGCAGCCGCCATCCCCCGCCGCAACGGTATATGCCGGTGTCCCGAGCCATGTATTGTGGCCAATGGTGAAATTGTTGTAACCGTCCCACTCTCCAAAAACATAGCCAGTCGATGATGTAAACGTGTTCCCCGTAACAGAGATTCCATCACCGTGGGCCCCGGTAAAGCCAATTGCATAATCTGGCTGCCCCTGATTCAGGTTGATCGATGTGACTTTGTTCCCGGTGACGGAGACCGATGCGTTCGCAGGCGTCAGTACAAACTGCACTCCCACCGCCTGGCAGGGTCCTGCGGTTACAGTGAAGGTGTTGTTGGAGATCTGGTCATTATTCATGTTGAAGGATGCGTTGAAGGGAATGTATTTGAACCGGATTCCGTAGGCGCCGCCGCCTTCACAACCGGGCTGGCCGTTCCGGCCATACTCCAGGTTTTGCAATAGCTCGGTGACATTAAAGGTGTTATTCGTTACGGTGACATTTCCGGCATCAATGTCAATGCCACGGCCACTCACCGGATGGCAGTTATTATTTGTGACTTTTGTTCCATTGGCAGACACCTGAAAGCAATAATCGTTGGAGTAATACGAATCCATGCTGATGTCATTGTTACTGATGACGGTGTTCTGGTTCACACTGCGAATGCCGCCCTGGGGTCCGCCGATGATCGTATTTCCGGTAATCGTGTCCCCGGTGCCGGGATTGTTTTCAGGCCCGAGAATGGCGATGGTCTGCCCCTGATACGCGGAGCGGGCCGACAGCATTCCTTGTCCCGGCAATTGGATATTGGTCACATGATCCGTAATTCTATTGTTCTCAATCCGCGCGCCAGGAACCATGTAATCCGAATAGTAAAACTGCGCTCCCTGGTTTTGAATGGTTGCGGTGATGTCATGGATGTACGGGGCCGAACTGAAGGTGCCCTGACCGAAGCTGAAAGCATCACTGAACGGAGCCGAGTTTGGCGACTGGAGGATCGTTCCGTTATAAACTTCGACGCCGCTGTGACTGGAGCTGCAGGGGCCGCCCGTAAAGTGCCCGGTCGTGTACCAGCAATCATGACCTTCAATCGCGGGCGTGGGCGTTGTGCCGCCTCCCGTACCGTACGTGATGGTATGACCATTGAGGTTCAGCGAAATGTTGTTGGCGTCTATGC
>JAJXUS010000439.1 GCA_021782675.1 Acidobacteriota bacterium | reverse complement strand
AAAACAGGTGCAGCAGATGCTGATTCCCGAAGCGCTGCCGGTGGTGCCGGGCCTGACGCTGGAGAGCGAATACCGCCCGGCACAGAGCGTCGGCGGCGATTTCTTTCAGATCCTCCCGGATAAGGCAGACGGCAGCGTGCTGATCGTCGTCGGCGACGTGACCGGCCACGGCCTGAAGGCGGCCATGCTGGTGTCGTTGATTGTGGGCGCCATTCGCAACCAGACAGAGACCAGCTTCGATCCGTTGCAAATGCTGGAAACGCTGAACCGCCGATTATTAGGCCGCAGCAACGCGCAGGCCACCTGCCTGGCGCTGCGCATCGCCGCCGACGGCGCAGTGACGCTGGCCAACGCCGGACATCTGCCGCCTTACCTGAACGGCGTTGAGATTGCGATGGAAGGCGCGATGCCGCTCGGCATGCTGGCGGGCGCGGAGTTCTCCGTGATGCACTTCCAGTTAGCCCCAGGTGACCGGCTGATGCTGCTGACCGATGGCGTGGTGGAGGCGCAGGGCCCCAACAAGGAGCTTTTCGGCTTCGACCGGACAAGCCAACTGATGCGGCAAGAGAAGTCCGCCGCGGAAGTTGCCGCCACAGCGCAGGCGTTCGGCCAGCACGACGACATTACCGTGGTGAGCGTTATGCGGACCCTGCGCGATGCCGCCAACGCTGCGTGAGACAGGCGAGAGCTAGCGCAGCAGGTCTTCGAGCTCCAGCGAGACGTCTGTCTTTTCGTCGCGATACTTTACGACGACGGGCGTGTAGAGCGACAGGCCCCACTCGGCGGCTTTGCCCCGCGTGATGGCGCGCGAACCTGGCACAACCACCGCACCCTCGGGAATAATCAAGGGAGTCTCCGGCGTGGCACGCAGAATCTCCCCGCGGACCACGTCGTAGACCGCAGTCGCACGCGTCAGGACCACGCCGGCGGCCAGTACCGCACGGCGCCGGATCAGCGCTCCCTCAAATACCCCGCAGTTGCCGCCGATCAGCACGTCGTCCTCGACGATCACCGGGCTGGCGTTCACCGGCTCCAGCACGCCGCCAATCTGCGCTGCGGCGCTCAGATGCACACGTCGCCCGATCTGTGCACAGGAGCCGACGAGCGCGTGCGAGTCGATCATCGTGCCCTCATCCACGTACGCACCCACGTTGACATACATCGGCGGCATGCAGACCACGCCCGGCGCCAGATGCGCGCCCGTCCGCACGGCGGAGCCGCCCGGCACGATGCGCACCTTGTCCGCCAGCGTAAATGGCTGCAACGGGTAGGTGTCCTTATCGATGAAGGGAAAGCTGCCGGGGATCTCCTGCATCTCACCCAGCCGGAAGCCGAGCAGGATGCCGCGCTTGACCCAGGCGTTGACGCGCCAGCCCGTTGGCTGAGCCGGGTCGGGTTCAGCCGCGCGGACATGGCCATGCGTCAGCGCCTCGCGCAAGGCGAGAAAGGCGGGCAGGGAATCCGGCTCCCGCGTCGCCGACTGAAAAGCGGCGCCGATCCGATTTTCCAGCGAAGTAGCGTCAAAACGCAAGGTAATTCCTTAGGATTATTCTGTAAAGTTTTGTTTCCAATATGATTACTGAGAGTCATCCTGACCGTAGCGAAGGATCTCTGAATTGCAGGCAAAAAGCGAATGCCGGGATTCTTCGCTTCGCTCAGAATGATGGGTCTTACTCGATAGCGCTCAGAATGACAAACTTTCCTGGGTTACTTGGTATGCGCTGCGTGAGTGTGCGCATGCGTCACCAGCCCAAGGTGCTCCGCAACCCGCTCCAGCCGGGCCCGGGTCTTCGCTTCGACGGGCAGCAGCGGCAGACGGTACAGCTCCTCGATCCGGCCCATCATCGCCAGCACGCATTTGATGGGCTGGGGATTGGGCTCGGAGAAGTTCGCCAGGATCAGGTCATAGTATTTGCGGCACAGCGTGCGCGCGCGCTCCCAGTCGTTGCCCAGCGCGGCGTCCACCATGGCAGACATCTCTGCCGGAATCGCGTTGGCCGCCACGGAAACCAGACCCGCACCCCCGACAGCCAGCACCGGCAGCACAAGATTGTCATCGCCGGACAGGACGCAGAAGCGGCGCGGAACCATGTGAACCAGCTCGGTGATCTGCTGCAGGTTGCCGGAGGATTCCTTGACACCGACGATGTTGGGGATGTCGGCCAGCCGCGCGGTTGTCTCCGGCAGCAGGTTGATGCCGGTGCGGCTGGGGATGTTGTAGAGCAGAACGGAGAGGTGTGTGGCCTCCGCAATGGCGCGGAAGTGCTGGTACTGACCCTCCTGCGTCGGCTTCGTGTAGTAGGGATTGGCGGTCAGCACGCCGGTGACGCCGCCGACCGTTTCCAGGGCTTTGACGCGCTCGACCGCCTGGCGCGTGGTGTTATGGCTGCAGCCGACAAAGACCGGAACACGGCCATCGGCGGCCTCGACGACGACGCTGACGACGCGAAGAAATTCCTCTTCGGTCAGAGCGCAGGCCTCGCCCGTCGAACCCGTGGGGACCAGGAAGCGAATGCCGCTTTCTATCTGCCAGTTGACCAGACTTCGCAGCGCCGCCTCATCGACACCGCCTGCGCGGGTGAAGGGTGTGACCAGTGCCGTTCCACAGCCGGAGAGCTCCATATGTCCGCAGTCTACAACGAAGGGCAGGCTGCGAAACCGGTGCAATCCAAAGCCTGTGCATATCCGGTGACTATTGCACACCCGCACCCATGGTTGTCGGGGTGCAGGTGTTTGTCGGGTCGGCCGGCGCCGGTGGGGTTGGCGGCGTTGCCCAGGGAATC
>JAJXUS010000014.1:3672-12893 GCA_021782675.1 Acidobacteriota bacterium | reverse complement strand
ATCGCGCCGTATCCGGTGATCAGGGTAATGAGCAGGCCGGCGATGCCAATACCCAGAGCGACTTTTCCCAGGACGACAGAGCGCCGCTCTGTCTCCGCACTCGCGCGCCGCGCGTAAAGCTGCCCGATCATGCAGCCCAGCAGGAACTCGATCAGGATGGGATTGGCCCAAA
The DNA here is from genome assembly GCA_021782675.1 of Acidobacteriota bacterium. Classification (GTDB taxonomy): domain Bacteria; phylum Acidobacteriota; class Terriglobia; order Terriglobales; family Acidobacteriaceae; genus JAKAUB01. The sequence continues at coordinate 12,721 of JAJXUS010000014.1, read as the reverse complement.
TGATGAGCAGCGGACGGCGGAAATTCACCAAAGTGCCAAAGGCGACCATGGCGGCCAGAGTCAGCACGGTGTTCCGCGCAAGCGACCGTGGCGTGCGCCACATCCAGAAGGTGAGGATGACGTAAAAATACATCTCGAAGACCAGACTCCAGCCCAGCGACAGCACCGGCGATGGAGCGGGAAAGTGTGGCGAGGGAAACAGAAGTATTGTTGGCAGCCACGCGACAGACTTCCAATCGATGGGGTGCCGTCCGGTTTCCGCCAGCAGAATGACGACGCCGGTCAAAATCCAGTAAATGGGGTAGATGCGCGTGAAGCGCCGCGAAAGAAAGCGCAGCGGGGACTCGCTCTGCCGGATGGCTGCGCGGGATGCCACCAGCGAGACGATGAATCCACTGATGACAAAAAACAGATCGAGGCCACAAGCTCCAAATCCGGCGAGGTGAGGAATATCTCCCTGGATTGAGCGCGATCTTGAGAGGGAAGCATCGATCGAGTGCGTCCACAGCACCAGCAGCGCGGCCGCTGCCCGCAACGCCTGAAGAATTCGTAGCTTGCCGCCCGCTGCGTTGGGCTCGGGAGATAAGGCCGCTGTCCCGCTCATTCCGAAAACAGGCCTTCCTGCTGATCCGCCTTTTTGCGTGGGGCGGACGGCCGGATCACCGCCAGAATTTCAAAAGACGTAAGCGCCGATCGCGGCACAAAGATGCGCTGCGTATTCGATCGCAAATCCGGCGGTGTGAACTGGATGCCTTCCGGATCCAGCAGGGACGCATCATTGCCGGCCAATCCTTCCATCTCGTCGCCATCGCGGAAACGCAGGCGCAGCCAAAGCCCCGAACTGCGGGGCCTGCCCGCGAAGACGCGGCGCGCCAGGCGCTCCGGGTCTTCGCCCGGAAGGAACTCCCGAACAAAACAGAGCATCTTGACGTCCCCGGATTCGAGCGTGAGCACTTTGCCGCTCTGGTCGATCAGCTCCAGCAGTCCGTCGCGGGCGAAGTTGGAGGGTGAGGCATAGCCCGACAGCACGTCCCGGCTGAATTTGCGAACCAGGACTTTTTTTCGGCCCGATCCGGATTGTATGGGTGGCGGCTGCAGAGGCGGCTCCAGAGAAGATTGCCCAGGGTGTCAGCCAGGATTGTCGCACGGACGCGCGAACGGAACGAAGCGGCGGCGGATGTATCCGCCGATGTGATATCATTGGGCTTTGTGTGCCCGGCAACACGGCTCACATCTTAATGAAAACAGGGAGCTTAGCGACCGCCTGCCGCGGCCGTTAAACAGAGGGGCAGCAGGGCATGCCTGATTATATCCAACTGCTTGAATCCAAGCTGACGCCAGTGCAGAAGCAGGCGCTCAACGCGATCACAGAACTGGCCCGCGCCAAAGGGACAACGGTATTTTTGGCGGGCGGAGCGGTCCGCGACATTATCAGCGGGGCCTCCGTGCGCGACCTGGACATTACGGTCGGCGCCAACCCGCTCAAGTTCCGCAAGGAGCTGGAGAAGGCCGGCTTCACGATTACCGGGCAGCATGAGCCCTCCCAGACCGTCTATCTGCGCTATGGCCGCCAGGCACGGGTGGAAGTCTCCGCCGCCCGCACCGAGTCGTTTCCGAAGCCAGGCAAGCCGGAGTATCGGCCGGCCACCATCCTGGCTGATCTGCATCGGCGCGACTTTACGGCCAATGCAATGGCGCTCTCCCTGAATGAAGGCTCGTGGGGACTTCTCCTCGATCCGCTCAATGGTTCGGCCGACATTCACGCGCGTCAACTCCGCCTGGCCAGCAACTACGGCTTCCTGGAAGATCCCATTCGCATGGTACGGGCGATCCGCCTGTCCACGCGTACCGGCTGGGAGCTGGAGGAGCGTACCAGGACCCGCTATGAAAGTGCCAAGGCTGAGGGCGTCTTCACCGCCGTCTCCGCGGCCCAGCGCGGGTATGAGATGGAGGAGATCGCCTACGAGGAAGATCCGCTGCCCGTGATGCGGGCGCTGGAGGCAGAAGGCTGGATGGAGCAGCTCTCTCCCGTATGGAACAGCAAGTCCGCCGATCTGGCTGGCATTGAAAAGCTGCATGAGCGGCTGGTGCAGTTGCTGATGGCCGGATTGCACCCCGACCCGTCCGCGGCGCAGTTCCGCCTGCTGACCGCCAGGCTGACGCAGGCTCAGCTCACCACGCTGAAAAAGGCCTTCGTCCGCAACGATCTGATTGTGGAATCGGAGGGCCTGGATAACGAGGCGAAGGACGTCCTGCAGCAGATTACCTCCAAGGAAGCCGCGAAGCCGTCACAGCTCTGGAAGCTGCTGCACGCCCTGAAGCCAGAGGCCGTGCTCTGGCTGTTCTTCACAACAAAAAGTGCTGCCGTGCAGAACCGCTTCGAGAGCTTCTTCGCCAAGTGGCCGGAGGCGCGTCAAAAAATACCCAACGCGTTGCTGCAGGAGATGCGGATCACGCCCGACGTTCCCGGCTATGACGAGCTGCTGGATAAGTTGACGTTCGCCTTTATGGACGGCGAGCTGCCGGATGATGCTGCCATCCGCAAACTGGCCGAACCCTACTCGCCCCCTGCGCCCCCGCCAGCCGTAACCGTGCGCCGCAGCCGGGCCGTGAAGCGTGTGGTGGAACCGCGCGGCGCCAAGGGTCGGGGCAAGAAGGCAGCCGCGAAAGAAGCAGCAGCCGAGGGAGTTCCGCTGGCTGCCGCGCAGGAGGCAGGCGCAGCCTCCGAGCACAAGGCGGCTGCATCCACGCCTACTGCACCTAAGAGCGCGGAAAAGCCTTCGAAGAAGGGTGCGGCAGCAGAAGCGCCGAAAGCACCGCTGAAGGCTGCGCCTGCAGCCCGTCCTGTAGCGGCAAAGGCGGCCGCCAGGCCGGCTGCAAAACCCGCGAAACCCGCCGCGAAGCCGGAAAAGAAGGCTGCTATCCCGGCCAAAAGCACTGCCGCGGCCAAGCGGAAGCCGGAAGCCGTGACGAAGGCTCCATTGAAGCCAAAGGGGGGCAAAACGAAAGCCGGCTCGTCCAAAGCGCCCGTGAAGCACGCTGCAAAACCGGGGCGCGCCGCGACGCCGGCAAAAACCGCCGCTCCGGCAAAAAAGGCTGCCCCAAAGTCCGCTAAGCCAGCGGCGAAGGTTGCCGCCAGGCCGGCAAGTAAATCCGCGAAGACAAAATCGCGCCGTTGATGCTGCGGGCGGCCGCGCTTACCGCGTGGCCGTTTCGGAGATGGCGGCCACGACTTCGGGCGGAAGGATTCCCAGTTCGCGGTACACGGGCCGGATGTGAACGCGGATCATGGGCAACTGTGTCATGAACCACCCCGCTCCCGCCACGCAGCATCCGCCGGTAATCGCGAGCGTCAGCGGCGCGCCGACAGCGCGCGCCAGCGCGCCGGCCAGCAGGCTGCCAAACGGAGCCATCCCGACAAACGCCATGGTGTAGTAGCTCATCACGCGCCCGCGCTTGTCTTCCGGCACCACGGTCTGGATGATGGTGTTGCTCGCGGCCATCTGCTGCATCATTCCATATCCGGTCACGACCATAATCAGCAGCGACAGCCATTGGATGTGAGAGAAGGCGAAGGCGACCAGCCCGGCGCCAAAAATCGTCGAGCTTATTGCAATCAGGCGGCCCAGGCCAAGCACAGATGCACGCATCGCCAGCACCACTGCTCCGGCCAGCGCTCCGGCGCCCAGCGCACCCATCAGAAAGCCGAGCGTATGTGCTCCGCCGTGGAGTACCTCGGCCGCAAAGATTGGCATGAGCACTGTAAAGGGCATTCCCATCAGGCTGATGAGGGCGAACAGCAGCAGAATGGTCCGCACCGGAGCAAATCCGGAGACGTACTCCCATCCTTCACGCAGTCGCTCCATCATGGGCGTCTCCATGGCCGGGAGCTTGCGCGCGTGCACATGCATCATCAGCAGCGAGGCGATGACCGCGAGATAACTCAGGCCATCGATGAGGAAGCAATAGCCCTCGCCAAAGCCGGCGATGATAAGGCCGGCGAGTGACGGCCCGATCAGCCGCGCCATGTTGACCATCGATGAGTTCAGCGCAATGGCGTTGGCGAGGTCTTCGCGGCCTTCCACCATCTCCACCATGAACGCCTGACGGCCCGGCATGTCAAAGGCGTTGATCAGGCCCTGCATGGCGCTTAAAAAGACGATCTCCGACATCGTGATGCGATGGCCGAGCGTCAACGCGGCCAGCGCGAGGGACTGCGCAATGGCCAAAACCTGCGTAACCACCAGCACGCTGCGCCGGTTGAGGCGGTCTACCCAGACCCCTGCGATAGGCGCGAGCAGAAATGTTGGAATTTGCCCGGCAAAGCCCACAATGCCCAACAGCCAGGCCGATCCGCTAAGCCGGTAGACCAGCCACGCCGTTGCAATCCGGGTCATCCAGGTGCCGATGAGTGAAACGCTCTGACCGGCAAAAAACAGCCGGAAGTTGCGGTGGCGTAAAGCGCGGATGGCGGCGCGCAGGCCCGGAGCGCTGCTCCGCGGCGACGCAGCCGCACGCGGCTGTTTCCGGTGTGTGGGGTGGGTTCGTACCATGCGTCGAAAAATTCTCTCTATTAGATGCTTGGGTCTGCGGGATGGCGCAACGGAATGGCGTTGACCGCCGTTCGCAAAAAGTTTCCACCCCGATTTCCTCAGCAGGCAGGTAGAACCGCTGTCATGCCGCCCGCCAGCGCCCGGTAAAATCGAAGAAACCCATGGCGGAATTCACCCACCTTCATCTGCATACCGACTACTCGCTGCTGGACGGCGCGTGCGATGTTGACAAACTGCTGCAGCATGTCAGGCAAATGGGGCAGACCGCGGTGGCGATGACCGACCACGGGAACATTCACGGGGCCGTGCATTTTATGGACGCGGCCAAGAAGTATGACATTAACCCGATTCTGGGCTGCGAATTGTACGTCTGCAAAAAAGAAGATCATCGCGCCGACCCGCAGGGCGACGAGTACAACCACCTGCTGGTGGTCGCCGAGAACGAAGAGGGCTATCGCAACCTGGTCCGCATTACGTCGGAGGCCTCGCTCCACGGCTTTTATCGCAAGCCGCGCATCAGCAAAAAATTTCTGGCCGAGAATGCCAGGGGTCTCATCGGTTTTTCCGGATGCCTGGCCGGCGAACTGTGCGAAAACCTGATGCAGGGCAACTACGCTGCCGCGCGCGCCGGCGCCAAGGGGGATGAAGAGATTTTCGGCCGCGGAAATTTCTTCCTGGAGATTCAGGACCAGGGCCTGGAGCTTGAGAAGAAGATCCATGAGGATTTGTTCCGGCTGGAAAAGGATCTCGATATTCCATTGGTGGCGACCAATGATAGCCACTATATTGGCCACGGCGACGCGCATGCCCATGACGTGCTGCTGTGCGTGCAGACCGGCCGTACCATTCACGACAAAGATCGGTTTCGCTTCGACGGCGACCAGTTCTATGTAAAGTCGGCGGAAGAGATGATGCGCATCTTTCCGCATGCGCCGCAGGTGGTGTCGCGCACCATGCAGTTTGCGGAGCGGTGCAAGGTGAAGCTGAAGAAGGTCGAGAACGCTTTTCCGCAGTTCGACGTTCCCGCCGGCTTTACGATCGACAGCTACTTTGAGAAGGTCTGCCGCGAGGGGCTTCGCCGACGGCTGGAGACCTCCATCCTGCACCTGCGCCAAAGCGGACAGCTGCGGCATACGGAGGACGAGTACCAGCAGCGGTTGCAGCGCGAACTCGACTGCATCCGGCAGATGCAGTACGCCGGATATTTTCTGATCGTGTGGGACTTTATCCGGCATGCGCGCGAGCAGGATATCCCCGTCGGTCCGGGCCGCGGCTCGGCTGCGGGATCTCTGGTGTCCTACGTCATGGGCATCACCGACGTCGATCCTCTACAGGGGGAGCTGCTGTTTGAGCGCTTTCTGAATCCGGAGCGCGTCTCGATGCCGGATATCGATATCGACTTCTGCATGAATCGCCGCGGCGAGGTGATCGACTACGTCACGCAGAAGTATGGGAGGGAGCAGGTTGCCCAGATCATCACATTCAACACCATGGCGGCCAAAGCGGCGATCAAGGATGTGGGCCGCGCGCTGGCCATGCCGTATGGCGAAGTCGATAAGATCGCCAAGCTGATCCCTGCCACCATCGGCGTCACCATCGACCAGGCGCTGAAGGAGTCCGATCCGCTCCAGCAGGCCTACGAGAACGATCCGCAGGTCCGCGAAGTGATCGACATTGCGCGGCGGCTGGAGGGTCTGGCGCGCGGCGCTGGCGTGCACGCGGCGGGCGTGGTGATTGCGCCGGAGCCGCTCATCAATCTGGTTCCGCTGAACCGCAACAAGAATGACGAAATTGTCACCGCGTATGACATGAAAGCGGTGGAGAAGATCGGCCTGCTGAAGATGGACTTTCTCGGGCTGACGACGTTGACCGTGATTCACGACACGCTGCAGCTCATCCGGCGGACGCGCGGCATTACGCTGAACATGGAAACGATCCCGCTCGATGACAAGCAGACCTACCAGCAGGTGTTTCATCGGGCGTTGACCTCCGGCGTGTTTCAGTTTGAGTCGGGCGGCATGCGCGATGTGCTGCGCCGCTACAAGCCCGAGACGGTTGCGGATCTGACGGCGCTCAATGCGCTCTATCGCCCCGGCCCCATCCAGGGGGGAATGATCGATGACTTTATCGATCGCAAATGGGGCCGCAAGCCTGTCGAATATGCGCTACCCGAACTGGAAGCGCTGCTGAAGGAGACGCTCGGCGTCATCGTGTACCAGGAGCAGGTGATGCAGATCGCCAACGTGCTCGCCGGGTACTCGCTGGGCGAAGCCGACCTGCTGCGCCGCGCCATGGGAAAGAAAAATCCCGAGGAGATGGCGAAGCAGCGGGATCGCTTTGTGCGCGGCGCCGTTGAGAAAAAATATCCGCAGAAGACGGTTGAGCAGATCTTCGATCTGATGGAGCAGTTTGCGGGATACGGCTTCAATAAGTCGCACTCCGCCGCCTATGCGCTGCTGGCGTACCACACGGCGTACCTGAAGACGCATTACGCGCGAGAATTTATGGCCGCGCTGCTGACCTCTGAAGTCAGCAAGCCGGACAATGTCGTGAAGTACATCAAGGAATGCCGCGAGATGGGCATTGCCGTGGAGCCGCCAGACGTGCGCTCCAGCGGCGCGGGCTTTACGCCGTCCAATGACGCGATTCGCTTCGGGCTCTCCGGTGTGAAGAACGTGGGCCGCAACGCGATTGAGAACATTCTGCAGGTGCGGGAAACCCTGGAGAAGGAGGGCCGCACGTTCCGTTCCTTCTGGGAGTTCTGCGAGCTGATCGATCTGCGCGTCATGAATAAGCGCGTGCTTGAGTCGCTGATCTATGCAGGCGCGCTCGATTTTCTGGGAAGCCGTCCGGCGATGATCGCCGCCATTGACAAGGCGATGGAGCGGGCGCAGAAGGCGCATCGCGACTCGATCGCTGGCCAGCACGGACTGTTTGGAATCTTTGAAGATGCGCCGCGGGCAGCGGCAGCTGGACCGGAGCCACTGCCCTCCGCGCCGGACTGGGACGAGATCGAACGCCTGCAGCGCGAGAAAGATGTGCTGGGCTTCTACATCTCGGGCCATCCACTGGGCAAGTATTCGGAGAAGCTGCGAAACCTGCCCGGCCTGGTGGATACGCAGACCGCGCTTGAGATGACGCCGCCTGTAACCATGGGCCGGCGCGACCAGCAGGCCGAGCATGAGATTTCGATTGCCGGCATCATCACCGGGCTTCGTGTCTCCAAGTCGAGAAAGGGCGATCAATACGCGCAGGCCGCGCTGGAAGACCTGACCGGAAGGATCGACATCATCTGCTTTCCCGATGCGTACAAGAAGCTGCATGCGCAGTTGGCGATCGATGTGCCCGTGGTCGCGCGCGGCATCCTGCGCGGGGAGGAAGATGCCGCCCCCAAGCTGGCAGTCACCAGCATCACTGCGCTAGAAGATGTGAAGGTGAAGCTGCCGGCCAGCATGCGCATTCGCATTCCGCTGGATCGCGCCACGGAGACGGCGCTCGAAAAGCTGCATGCGCTGATCGTCAGCGCACCGGGCAATGGCAAGCTGCTGCTCGATTTTGAACAGCAGGATGAGTTCCTCGTCGTAATGGAGCCGGAGGGAGTGGGCGTCGCGGCAGATCGCGCGTTTGTCGAGAGCGTGGAAGGTCTTGTAGGTGCCGGAGCCGTGCGCATCATCCAGTAGGGAACCGGTTGCCGCACAGCCGGCTGTGTCTTCCAGACATAATTACCACTCATTGGAGGATGCGCTCACGTATGGACGCGGCGCTCGATCGCGACAACGCGCGGCGAATCGAGTCCCTTAAAAAGCGCGTTGAAAATTCCTTCGAGCAGTGTCCCTGTTTTCCACATCGCTCCGGCAACCTGCGATCGCTCGCACGGCATCCATGCAGAGAAAGAAACCTGCAGACCATCCTTTGGCAGTCCCCGGCTCGCCCGGAGATCTCGGGGTTGTTCGGGCGGTTGTTGAAAGAATCAGCGAGGCGGACGCAACAATGATTGGCAGTTGGACATCTTCCGGCGATCGTCAGCAACAAGGGCTCGGGCGGCATTGTTACCAAGGTGGAACCGATACTTCCGCGTTGATGGAGAATTTCTTCCTGAACCTTCGCGCGATGGTCCGGACACTGCGAGGGAAGCGCATTGCCATGCTCGGGCTGTCCGCTGACCGGCAGCCGGCCGGTAGCATCGACAGCTCGGCGTTATACATGGCCCAGCGCATTCTCGACGCAGGATGTACCGTTGTTGCGTATGACGCGCAGGTCAAAGCGCACGCGGTGACGGTGTTGTCTCATCCACGATTCAGTTGGTCGGACGATCCATACGAAGCGATGAACGGAGCCGACGCCATCGTGGCGATGACGGACGGGCCGGTTTGCCGAAATCTTGATCTGGTCGCGGCCAAGCATCGCGTGCGTCGCCCCATTCTTGCAGATGCAGGGCCGCGTCGTACTAGGCCCGCAATGCTGCTGCGTCAAGTTCGAGTCGCATTTCGACACGA
>JAJXUS010000014.1:0-3662 GCA_021782675.1 Acidobacteriota bacterium | reverse complement strand
TTGCAGATGCAGGTACGTTTCTGAGCGCTACCGCGGTGCGCGCCGCCGGATTTCAGTACGCGGCTCCTGAGGCCACCAACTGCCGGGAAGCGATCAGTCTGCCGGCGACTCTGCCGCCGGGTTTTCACGCCGCGCTTGCATCCTGACAAGGGTGCGCAATCCTGCCCCGGAACCCGTAGAACTTATCGGAACTGATCGTCGAGATTCATCGAATAGATGTTGCCGGTCCACATTCGCGCCCGCACCAGCACGCTGCCGTCGGGCGTCAAGCCGGCGAAGGCGTAGTCGACAATATCGGGGGAATGCAGGTGGCCGAGTTCGGTGATCTGCTGCATTCGGCCGTCCGGTACGCTGATGCGATAGATGGGCTGGCCGTCCTCCAGAAATGCCTGAAAGTAGATGAACCGCCCGTCATGAGACCACGCGGGGTCGGCGACGCTTCGAGTCGCCAGAACCGTCCACTTCTGCGTAGAACGGTCGAAGAGGAACAGTTTATGCTGGTCCAAAGTGGTGGCTGCGATGTATCGGCCATCCGGTGACCAGCGCGGGCTGAAGAGTCCTTGCGATCCCGGCAACGTCTGCATCTTCTGCGTGCGCAGATCGAACACATGGATGGATTTCGTCGCTGAGGGCTCAGCCATCAGATTGGGCAGCCGCCCGAACACGATGGAAGCGCCGTCGGGCGACCAGTCAGGGTCGGCCTCGTTGCGCGCCTCCGGCGTCAGCGGCTGCAAGGGGCCGCCACCAGCCGCCACCCGATAGATCTTCCACGGGGCGCCGGGCTGGCGTGCCATCACCGCCAGCGTGTTATCGCCGGGCGCCCATCGCATCATAAAAATCTGCAGTGGAGGCGCGGTGAGCTGCAGCACCTCAGAACCGTTTGCCCGACTGCGCCACAGCGAGCCATCATGCGGGTCCACCCAGGCGATCCACTTGCCGTCCGGCGAGTACTGCACGCTGTATGCGGAAGCCGGACCCGCGCTATAGGGCACCAGGCTGTTGGCGGCAGCGTCAAACCGAAGCAGTTCGGAGTGCTCATCGGAGCCGACGAAGAAGATGCGATGGCCGCGGCGTGCAGTCACCGGCGCGGCGTAGCTAAGCGGCCCGTTGGTGATCTGTATCGGTGTATGCGAGTGGACACCCGTCAGCGCCCAAAGGTTTGGAAAACCGCCGTGCTGCGACTGAAAGACAAAGTATTTTCCATCGGCCGTCCAGCTTCCACAGCACTCTGAGGCCGGCTGGCTCCAGCCGGGAAGGATCGCGTGTGCGTGCTGGCCGGAGGCGTCCAGCTCCCACAGCGCGGTCGTGTGATTGAGCGGATCCAGCAGCGTGACGCGCAGACGGCGCCCATCCGGCGACCAGCGCAGCCAGAAGGCGCGGCCCGGCAGCGACGCAAATTGTTTGAGATTGCTGCCGTCATCGGCGGCTACGTACAGCTTGCGGCCATTGGCGTACAGAATCCGCGTTCCATCCGGCATCCATGTGGCGTCGTGGGCCAGGATGCGCGGGATGCGCTGCGCCGTTCCACCCAGCGTGGGCACAATCCACAGCGTCTGTTCCACGTCCGCAGAGAGATGATTGCGGACAAGAAGCCGCGTTCCATCCGGGGAGATGTCACCGATGACCGGCGCGACAATTTCCGAGGGAACCTGCAGCAGGGTGGACTGGCCGGTGCGCACGGAGGCCTGGGCCAGCACAGCGCGCCCGCCCTCGATGCTGACGTAATAAATGCGCGAACCATCGACCGCTGTTGCCGGGAAGCTCTCAAGATTTGGCGCCCCCGCCGACACACGGCCTGAGAACGTGACCTGAGAGACCTCCGCCGGCGGATGATGCGAAGATGCCCGGAAGTACCAGAAGCCAAGGCCGCATAGAAGAAACCCGGCCAGTGCACCCGCTGCGGCCAACAGCCAAATCCATGCCGGGCGCGCGGGCCTCGCTTGCTCTCGGGTGGAAGACGGCTCCTCCGCCGCCATCTCCTGCAACGTCATCGGCGGCGGCTCAGCCTCGGGCGGCGCAGGCGTCTCGGCCTCCAGCGGCGCTACGGGCGCGATGAACCGATATCCCCGGCGAGCGAGAGTTTCGACAAACCGTGGATTTTCGGCAGAATCCCCAAGAGCCTCCCGCAACTTATTGATCGCTGTTCCCAGGCCGTGGTCAAAGTCGACCGTCGTCTCCGCTCCCCAGAGCCGGCGCTGTATCTCTTCCCGCGAGATGATTTCGCCCGGACGCTCCAGAAGCAGGGTCAGAACCTTGAAGGGCTGTTGTTGCACTCGGACGCGTAGACCGGAACGGTGAAGTTCCTGCGAATCGAGGTCTGCCTCGAACACGCCAAAGCGGACTTTACCGCGCCTTTCGGCAGGCGGAGACTGATTCGCTACTGGCATGTGTAACCTGCCCGAAACCACTTACGGTTGTACATGCGGGGGGCGGAAGCGGTCAACCAGCCACCGGCACGCTTTGCAATCCAGATGAAGCATTCCGGTAAATTATTCTAAAAAAATAAGATATCTGATGATATTTCACTGATAAACAAACGACCCGCAGTGCATTGATTTATTTCCTCTATAAGGAAGAACGTAGCTACGCACGCTACATTCAGCGCCGGGGCGTCGCAAACGCGGACGCACTCCAGCGCAAAACGGTACGTTTGATTGATTTGGGGAGACCAGAGATGAGCAACAATATTCAGAAGCTAATATCGTCCAGACCGCGCATCCTTGCGCTGCTGGCCCTGACTCTCGGCCTGCTTGTGATGGCATCGCCAGTCAGGATGCTTGGGCAATCGGACAACGGCCGGATCGTCGGTACCGTGACCGATCCGACCGGCGCCGCGATCCCCGACGCAGCGGTGACGGTCGTCAACAACGAGAACGGCCTGACCCTCTCGGCCAAGTCGAACGCGGCCGGTGAGTTCAACATCTTTGCCGTCCCGCGCGGCAACTACACCGCCTCCGTGGACGCGCAGGGCTTCCAAATTCAAAAGCAAAGCTTCACGCTGACCGTCACTCAGGTGCAGAACCTCATCTTCAAGCTTTCGCCCGGCGCTGTTTCCACCACGGTGAAGGTGACGGACGCGGCCCCGATGATCGACGCCAGCAACGCGACGCTCGGCGAGACGATCCAGGGCAAGCAGATTACGCAGCTCCCGCTGAACGGGCGCAACTTTATGAACCTGGCGCTGCTGACGCCCGGCGTCACGCAGGGTGCTTACGGAACCCAGGAGAGCGGCGTCAACGGCAATGCCGAGACCTTCCGCAACAATGAGAGCGGGGGAGCGGCCCTGTCCGTGAACGGACTGCGCCCGCAGGCGAACAACTACATTCTCGACGGCGTGGATAACAACGACGGCCTGCTCAATACCATCCTCTTCTTTTCGCAGGTGGATGCGACGCAGGAGTTCAAGGTTGACACCAGCGTAGCTCCGGCGGAGTTTGGCCGCGCCGGCGGCGCTATCGTGATCAGCTCCATCCGCTCTGGAACGAACAAGATTCACGGATCGGCGTTCGAGTTTTATCGCAGCGGAAAATTCGACTCCAACATTAACTATCGGTTTAATGGAGCTCCCGCCGCGCCGAACCCCCCGTTCAACCGCAATCAGTTTGGTGGGTCGCTCGGCGGGCCGATTGTCCGGGACAAGCTCTTCGCGTTCGGCGACTATG
>JAJXUS010000438.1 GCA_021782675.1 Acidobacteriota bacterium | reverse complement strand
GACACCTTTGACGTGGACTTTGTGGATAACGTCGGGGACCTGGCGCGGCAGATGGACATCTTCGGCGGCGGCCTGCGGGAAAGTCCCAGCAACCTGGTGCAACTGTACCGCTCGGTGAACTTCAGCCCGAATCAACTGACGGACTACATCTACAGCGGCTTTGTACAGGATCGCATTGCCATTGTGCCGGAGCGACTGGACGCGGTGCTGGGGACCAAGATTGAAGACAACAACTACAGCGGGGTTGGGGTTGAGCCCAGTGCGCGCCTGTTGTGGACGGCAACGCCGCATCGGACGCTCTGGGCGGGCGTCGCGCGGGCCTTGCGCATCCCCGGACGGCTGGACCAGGATCTTCTGCTGATCGGTAATGCGGCGCCATCGCCTCCGACCTTCGTCGCCATTCATGGGAATCCCAACTTCAAGCCGGAGGTGCTGATCTCCTGGGAGGCCGGATACCGCCAGCTCTTTGGAAAGAGCCTGTACGCGGACGTGGCGCTGTTCCACAACCAGCATGACAATCTTGAAAGCTACGGCGAGCCGCTCTTCGTTATCACGCAGCCGACCAATCCGTACCCATATACCCAGCTCAACGTAACGTTCGCCAACGGCATACGCGGCGTGACCAATGGCCTGGAGCTGGCGCCTGACTGGCGGCCTTTCGACTGGTGGGAGCTGCGCGGAACCTATTCCCACACCGGGATGGAGCTGCATTCGAAGCCCGGCTTTAACCAGGCCGCCTACATTGCGACGTATGAAGGGCAGAGTCCCGACCACATTGCGACGGTGCAGTCGCTGTTTACCTTGCCGCACGGCGTGCACATCGATCCCGACTACCGCTATATGAGCGCGCTGCCGGCCAACAAGATTCCGGGCTATCAGACGGCGGACCTCCATCTGTCATGGAAGTTTGCGCGGCATCTGACGCTGTTCGGGGACGGCCGGAATCTGCTGCAGCCCTCCCATCTGGAATTTCCAGGGGACAACGGAAACGCGGTGCGCATCCGCCGCAGTCTGTATGGCGGCATCCGCTGGACGCCATGACTCCGCGAGCTGCTGGCCGTCCGGTGACCCGCGCCCGTGTTGTGCGGCGCTCGTCTCTTTGGCGAGCCGCGACGCTGCTGTTGCTGGTCGCGTTTCAGACACTCGCGCCGACTGATGGGCGCGGTCTGACTCCGAGCGCGACGGAAGACGAAGTGGAAGCTGTCTACCTGTACAACTTTGCGAAATTCATTCGCTGGCCCCAGGGGGCAGCGAGCCAAACGGTCTCGCTTTGCGTGCTGAACGATGAGCCGGTGGCGTCTGCGCTGCAGCGCGTTGTGGCCGGAGAAGCGGTCGATGGCAAAAATCTGCGGGCGATCCCGGTGAGCGATGTCAGCCAGGGCACGGATTGCAACATCCTATTCCTGGGACCATCGGAGGACGTGCAAATGCGGGAGGATCTTGCCGTGCTGCATCACGCTCCGGTGGTTACAGTGAGCAACGATGTGGACTTTCTGCAGCAGGGCGGCATGATCCAGTTCGCGATGATCGGCGGCGCGGTGCGCTTTTCGGTCAACCTGGACGCAGCCCGCCGTGCCGGTGTGACGCTGAGTTCACAACTGTTGAAGGTAGCCCTGTCGGTAAAGGGCAACGCCCAGGCGATGACGCAATGACATCTGAGCGCCCGACACGATCGATCGCCTCCCGGCTGCTTCGCATCAACCTGCTGGTCAGCGGCACCGCGCTTCTGCTGGCAGCGCTGGCGTTTTTTTCCTATGACCTGATCTCCTTCCGTGCGGGTCTGGTGGGCACGTTGTCGGCCGAAGGAAAAATCGTAGGAGAGAACAGCGTCTCGGCGCTCCTGTTCAACGATCATGAGTCGGCGCTGAACACGCTGCATGGCCTGACCTACTCCCCGGACATTTTAGGGGCGGCGATTTTTGCCAAAGACGGGAGCGCGTTTGCCGAGTTTGGGACGCATTTTCTGCCGCGGCACTTTACGCCCGCGGATGCCGCGGCGGCGGGCGGAAGCTGGTCGTCCGGCCGCCATGTGCTGGTCGCAGTCCCCATCGACTTTCAGGGCGCGACCCAGGGTACCGTGGTCATCGCCGCCACTCTTCCCGAGCTGCAGATGCGGGCGCGCGAATATCTGCTGATTGCTCTGGGGATTCTGGCGGTGAGCTGGCTGAGCGCTATTGTGGCCACGCGGTCGTTCCGCCGCATGCTGGCCGCACCCATCATCGCATTGGCCGAGATGTCTCGCGAAGTATCGCGCAGCCGGAACTACTCCCTGCGCGCTCCGCCGCCGGGTGTCAATGACGAGACGGCCGTTCTGGTCGAGGCGTTCAATGACATGCTGGAGCAGATCGAACAGCGCGATTCGGCGCTGCGGCGTGCCCGGGATGAGCTGGAGACGCGCGTGAAGGCCCGAACGGCGGAGCTGCAGGCGGCCAACCGGGAACTGGAGGCGTTCTCCTACACGGTAGCGCACGATCTGCGGGGCCCGCTGGATGCGATTGGAAACATCGGCTATGTGCTGCAGCAGGGATACGCCGCGCAGATGGACGAGGAAGGGCGTGCCATGCTCGGCAGCCTGCGCAGCTCCGCCGGCAAAATGGCCGACCTTATCGAAGACCTGCTGGACCTGGCGCGCTCCGGCAGCGCGGCCGTTGACCGTCAGACGGTGGATCTGAGCCGTCTGGCGGCCTCAATCGGGGAAGAACTACGGGCAGAGGAACCAGAGCGCCGCGTGGAGCTGATCGTCGCCCCGGGCGCCGTGGCCGTGGCGGATGCGGTACTGCTGCGAGTG
>JAJXUS010000437.1 GCA_021782675.1 Acidobacteriota bacterium | reverse complement strand
CAGGGCAGCCGGCACGTGGGGGCGCAAGCCCCTGCTGCTTATCGGCTTCGGCGTGCTGCCCGTGCGCGGCGTTCTCTATACGCTGGTGCATGGGACCATCCCGCTTGTTGCGGTGCAGTTGCTCGACGGCGTAGCGAACGCCATCTTCGGCGTCGTCTCGATTCTTGTCATCGCCGACCGCACCCGCGGCACAGGGCGCTTTAATCTGGCGGCCGGCATCCTCGCCACCGCCGTAGGCATTGGAGCGGCACTCAGCAATACCGTCGGCGGTGAGCTGATTGAAGCCGTTGGATTCTCGGCCTCCTTTCTCGGCCTGGCGGTGATAGCAGGCGTCGCGTTTGTCGTACTCGCCGCCGCGGTTCCCGAGACCCGTTCAGCCCAACTCCAGACGCCCGATGCCGCCCGCTAAAAGGTGAAATGCGTCGCCCGGGCCAGATCTCCGCAGTCCCGTCCCGATCTGCGACAATCGAACATCGATGCCGACTCTTCTGCCGCAAGCTCTGGCCAGGCCTGCTACCTGGATCCTCTGCATTCTGTCGTTTGTGCTGATCCTGTGGCGGCCGCGCGACATCGCCGAATATTGGTGGGCGTCGGGCGGGGCAATTCTGCTGATTGGCCTGGGCCTGCTGCCGTTGCATGACGCAGTGGCCTCTATCCGCGCCGGCACCAGCGTGTATCTCTTTCTGACCGGCATGATGCTGCTTGCGGACCTCGCCCGGCAGCATGGCCTGTTCGACTGGCTGGCTTCGCAGGCGCTGCGCCTTTCGCGCGACTCGCAAAGCCGTCTCTTCGCTCTCATCTTCGGCATCGGCGTGGTGGTGACCGCGCTGATGTCCAATGACGCCACGGCAGTTCTGCTGACGCCCGCGGTGCTGGCTGTCGTCCGTCGAACCAAAACTTCTCCGCTGCCTTACCTCTTTACCTGCGCCTTTATCGCGAATGCAGCCAGCTTTGTGCTGCCGATCTCAAACCCCGCCAACCTGGTGGTCTTTGACGGACAGATGCCCCCGCTGGGAGCGTGGCTGGCAATGTTCCTGCTACCTGCGGCGGGCGCTATCGGCATGACGTTTTTTGTTCTGCGATGGAGGTTTCGCCACGAGCTGGCCAGCCCGCTCGTGGACGGAGTTCCGCCAGCGCCGCTACGCCTGCACGGGAAACGGGCCGGCATCGGCATCCTGATCGCGGCCGCCGGGCTGCTGGCAACCTCCGGCGTGGGAGGCCCGATCGGACCGGCAACTCTCATCGCCGGGCTGGCAGTGCTTGTGTTTGTTGGCCGCACAGACTGGAGACTGATGCGCAAAGCGGCCAGCGATGTCTCCTGGGGCGTGCTGCCGCTGGTCGCCTCGCTATTTGTGCTGGTTGGCGCGCTGGAACATGCCGGCGCCCTGCGATTTTGCGTGGCCGGTCTGGCCGCCGCCGCGCGGCTGCCAAACTTTCTTCACCTCGCCGCCATCTCTTTTGTCATAGGAGGAGCAGCCAATGCCATCAACAATCTGCCGATGGGCTTGATTGCTGCCTCCGCCCTCCACGCGGCCAGGGCTGGTAATGCCGAGCATGCGGCCGCTCTGCTGGGGATCAACCTCGGCCCCAATCTTTCGGTAACCGGCTCCCTGGCAACCATCCTGTGGCTGATTGCGCTGCGCCGCGAGAATTTACAGATCGGCGCACGCCACTTTTTGCGCGAGGGCATCTTTCTTATGCCGCTCGCCCTGTTGACAGGGATCGGCCTGCTGACACTGCTGGTTCGCTGACAACAGAGCGCTGGCGCAGCACGTTGGCCGGCCTAGGAGCCGAAGTTCACCCGCGTCGGCGCACGCAACTTTGCACCCTTCCTCTTCGATGTGGCCTTCACCCGTTGCAGTCCCCCGCGCCTTGCTGTGATCGTCGCCATGTACTGATTGTCGAGCGACGTTTGAAACTGCTTCAGGAACGGTCCGACGGAGACGGGGGTCGTCATTGCTTCGGTGTACGCGACTCCCCCGGTTTCATTCGAAACCATCAGCAGATAACTCTGTCCAAACAGGGTGCCCATACTGCCGAAGCCGCCGGCCCCGAGATCGTGAAAGTAGAGGCTGTACACCAGCAATCCCGCCTTCTGGCAGTCGCTAATCGCCGTCCGCACATACGGATCCTGCAGATCATGGGTTCGATAGTAGGGGTCTTCCCCGTTCGTCAGCATAAAGACAACGCGCCGCGTTTTGGCCTTGGAGGGCCACTTCTTCGCCAGATCGGACAGTGAAAAATAGGGGCTGCCGGTCACTCCGGGGATGGAATTGGGCAGCCGCAACGTGGCTGCCGCCGCCGCGTGATCTGTCGTCAGCGGCTTTTGAAACACCGCACGCCCGTTCAGCATGTACGCAACCGCGACCTCGGTGGACGGCGGCAGCTTGCGGATGAAGTCCTTCATCATGGGAAACTGCAGCGAAATCGACGCCGGAGTCGACTCATCGATCAGAAACACGAGCTGCAGGGGAGCCTCCGGGCCACGCAGCGGCTTCCATTGGGAAATTTGGCTGTCCTTTCCATCGACTGCGACGGAGACATCCTGCTGCGGCAGCTCCGGCATCTGGCGATTGCCCTGAACCGTCACAACCATCTGCCCGGTGAAGATGCCATTGCTCTCGGCTTGCGCCCTTGCCGGAGAAGGAGCGGCGACGATCATTCCCATCGCCAGAACTGCGACCCAGTGGATGCTTCGAGGATTCGTCATGGAAGGAAACTCCTGTGCAAGGGCTGGCCCCCCCGCGGGCAGAGCCGCAGACAAGCGCAGCGCTGCTCGTGCGGCCTGT
>JAJXUS010000013.1 GCA_021782675.1 Acidobacteriota bacterium | reverse complement strand
TGCATCTCCTCCAGCACATATTTATCGCCGACCGCCGCGCGCAGCATTGTAATGCCGTCGTGGCGCAGCGCGGCTTCCAGACCCATGTTGGACATGGAGGTAGCGACGACGGTCTTCTGCCGCAGCAGGCCACGGGCGAGCAGGTCGCGGGCGGCGATGAGCAGCACCGCATCGCCGTTGACCACCTTGCCGTGCTCGTCGGCAAACAGAGAGCGGTCGGCGTCGCCGTCAAATGTCACGCCGGCATCGGCGCCGCGCGCTGCAACCTCCCGCGCCACTACCTCAGGATGCAGCGCGCCGCAATGCTCGTTGATGTTGCGGCCATCCGGTTTCGCATGCGTCAGGATCACGCGGCCGCCGAAGCGTGCGAACAGCTCTGGTGCAATGGCGCTGGCGGCTCCGTTGGCGCAGTCAAGCACCAGCGTGCGGCCATCCAATTGCAGGCCGGGGGCCTGTCCCGCCAGAAAATCAATGTACGCGCGGCGCAGTGAGGAATCCGTTTCAAGGGCAGGGGGTTGGTTCGATCGCTCGGGTCGCGCCATCGCCAGCTTCTCAAAGATCTCCTGCTCAATGCCCAGTTCGACCCCGTCCGGCAGTTTGTAGCCATTACCACCGAAGACTTTAATGCCGTTGTCCTGCCAGGGATTATGCGAAGCAGAGATGACGATGCCAGCGGCGAAGCCGCGCACACGCGCGATATAGGCGACTCCCGGCGTGGGTAACACACCCGCGCTGACGACGACAGCGCCGCCGTCCTGCAAACCCTGCGCCAGCGTCGCTGCCAGGGCGCTGCTGGATTTCCGGGTATCCATGCCGAGCACAACTGTGGGCTGCGGCGTCTGCCGCGCCAGCGAGTGGGCAAGAGCCAGGCCAATGGCATATACCGTTGCATCGTCCAGCGGGTATTGTCCCGCGACGCCTCGAATTCCGTCCGTTCCAAAAAGCTTTCTCATTCGCTGCTTCCGCGCTGCTCTTTCGTTTCTATCACGCGGGTACGCGCGCTGCCCCGCGCGAAGCGCAGCTGCAGGGTATCGCCGGGCGTGACCTGTGCGGCGGCTTTTACCAGAGCGGCGGAAGCGCCGTCCGACGCCTCCACGTAGGCGAGCGCGTATCCGCGCTCCAGGACAGCCAGCGGCGAGAGCGCATTCAGGCGATCCGTCGCCCGGCGGGATTGCGCGCTGCAGCGTTCGATGGCTCGCTGCCCCGCGCTGGCCAGCCGCTGATTCAGCCCGCGCAGACGCTCACGCTGCAGGGCGAGCTGACGGCCTACGTCCTGCTGCATCAACCGCAGGCGCAGCACCGCGAGCCGCTGGTTGCGCGTGATGCATTGGCGGTCCCACAGGGCTTCCATGCGGAAGCGCAGTTCATCCACACGCTGTTGTCGTCGCGCCAGGCCATGCTGCATGCGGGCGAATACGGCGGCCACGTCCAGCGCGGCCAGGCGCTCCCGGGCGCGCATGCGCTGGTAGCGCGCGGCGCGTTCCAGCCGCTGCGCCAGCAGTTCCAGCCGCTCTTCAACGCGATACAGCGCATCGGTGATCAGTTCCGCGGCGGCGGAGGGCGTGGGTGCGCGCATATCCGCGGCAAAGTCGGCAAGGGAGAAGTCCGTCTCGTGTCCCACGGCGCAGACGATCGGCACGGCGGCGGCAGCGACCGCTCGCGCAACGGCCTCGCTGTTGAACGGCGCAAGGTCTTCCAGCGACCCGCCGCCACGCGCCAGCAGCAGCAGGTCGGCACAGCAGTTCTGTGCAAACCACTGGAGTGCGGTGACAATTTCGCCTGCCGCCGCTTCGCCCTGCACGGCGACGGGATACAACAGCACCTGGACCTTTGCCTGGCGTCGCGCAAGTACGTTCAGAATGTCATGGATGACAGCGCCCTGTGCGGAGGTGATGACGCCCACCACGCGCGGATAGGCGGGCAGCGGGCGCTTGCGTTCCGCGTCGAATAACCCTTCCTGCCTGAGACGGTCATAGAGCTGTTCGAAGGCGAGCTGCAGGGAGCCTTTTCCGCGCGGCTCGATACCTTCAGCAACAAGCTGCAACTGGCCGCGATCTTCGTAGACGGAGACGGAACCGCGAACGTTCACCTCGAGGCCGTCCTTTGGT
This sequence comes from Acidobacteriota bacterium, assembly GCA_021782675.1. Taxonomy (GTDB): domain Bacteria; phylum Acidobacteriota; class Terriglobia; order Terriglobales; family Acidobacteriaceae; genus JAKAUB01. Next base: position 10,858 of record JAJXUS010000013.1, on the reverse strand, counting down.
TCAAAGCGGAGGAGCCGCGCTTTGCCGCGAAACAGCACCACGGGAATCTGGCTCTGATCGTCCTTCAGCGTGAAGTAGACGTGGCCCGAGGCGGCCTTGCGGCAGCCGGAGATTTCTCCTTCGACGCGGACATCGCGGTACTCCCGCTCAATGTGCCGCCGCACCTCCGCCACCAGATCTCCGACGCGCCAGGGAGCGGCAGGAGCCAGGGGCGGCGCGGATGCTTCCGCAGCCGCTGCGGAGAACAGGTCCAACTGTGGCAGCGAATCGCCGTCGGCGGCGGGTTGCGGCTGCGATGGGGAGTGCGGGCTCACGCGGTCGAGTCTATCAGTGCCGCAGCCGGCCGATCACATAGAGGATGAGCGAGACGATGGCGCTGAGGAGCAGGCACGTGGTCAACGGAAAGTAGACACTGGAGTTCTTGCCGCGCCAGCGAATGTCGCCCGGCAGGTGGCCGAGCGGCAGGTGCAGGCGGGTGAGCACGACCACGCAGAGACCCGCAAGGATGAGCAATCCGCCGAGAACAATCAGGCTGCGTCCCAGACCTGGCATAGTCTCAGTGTAGCGAGCAGCGGCGCGTGGCGGCGTGGCGGGCGTTCCGCAAACAGTGTGCTTCCGCCACTGCAGAGGATTTCTGCATCGTTTGGCTGCCCGGACGCGTCCATGTCTGCATCACGAATTTTATGTCAGTGCTAACGCTCATTGCCGGTCTTGCCTGTCTCGCGGAGGTGCTGGGGGATGCGTTTCAAACCATCATCCTGCCCCGGCGGGCCAGTAACCGGCTGCGCATCTCGCGGGTGTTTCTCGCTGCCACGTGGCGGCCCTGGCGCTTCATCGCGTCCCGCATGAAACCCGGCCAACGCCGCGAAAGCTTCCTCAGCTATTTCGGCCCGCTCACCTTGCTGCTGCTGATTGTGGTGTGGGCGGCGGGCCTTATTGTAGGCTTCGCGCTGATCGCCCACGCCATTGGATCGCCCTTTGCCGATGCGCATCCGTTTGGACTTTGGAAGACAGATTTTTACGTCAGCGCAACCACGCTGTTTACGCTCGGGCTTGGAGACGTCATCCCGGTCAACGAATCGGCGCGGCTTCTGACCTCGCTGGAAGCGGGAATGGGGCTGGCGTTTGTGGCCGGCGTCATCTCGTATCTTCCGGTGCTCTACGGGGGATTCTCGCGGCGCGAGACGAGCATCATCCTTCTCGATGGCCGGGCCGGGTCGCCACCGGCGGCGATGGAGTTGCTGCGCCGCCACGCCGGGCCGGCAGGAGAGCGGGCGCTGGAGACGATTCTGGTGGAGTGGGAGCGCTGGTCGGCAGAGTTGCTGGAGACGCACATCTCCTATCCGCAGCTATGTCTCTTCCGTTCGCAGCATGACAACCAAAGCTGGCTCGGAGCACTGGTGGTAATGCTCGACACAACGGCCGTTCTGCTGGCCACCGTGCAGGGCGAGGCGGCCCATCAGGCGCAGCAGACATTCATCATGGCGCGGCACGCCATCATCGATCTGGCGCACGTATTCTCGCTTGAGATTGCGCCCGCGCCGGTCGACCGATTCCCGGCCGGCGAAGTGGCCCATGCCTGCCAGCAACTGCAGACCTCCGGGTATTGCCTGTGCGATCAGCGCGGGGCGGTCGAGCGTCTGCGCGAACTACGCGCGATGTACGAGCCTTACGCGTTCGCGCTCAGCAAGCTGCTGATGCAGCCGCTGCCGCCATTCACGCCGCGGGCTTCGGCCAGCAGCAACTGGAACCGCGTAGCCGCCGTCAGCGCGCAGGGCACGCAGAGTGCTGCATCGCCTCTCTCCACGAAGGCCGGCCAAGGACTGTACGATCCGTTTGCCGGCGACGGGCATACCTTTTAGGCGGGGAGCACCAGCCAAGCTAACGCAGCGATTTCCAGCAGCAGCAAAAGAAACAGTAACCATAGCGCGGCCGGCACGGCGAACAGTACATTGCGGGCCGGCGGAGCAGGTTCGCTGAGACTGGCGGCATAGTTGCTCAATGCGCGCTCCACCTGATTCAGTGTGGGCAGCAGGGAAGTTGCTGGTACTCCCGCAGCGGCCGTTGCGTAGCCATCCGTCTGACGTAATGCGGTAATAAAGACCGCCAGACTGTCGCGGATCGTCAGCAACAGGCCCTGGCGCCGTGCGTCATGCGCCGCCCAGCGATCAAGCCCCAGCGAGTCTGCCTGGATTTGCAGTTGCTGCACCCGGTAGTCGGCGCGGAAGGCTGCCGCGGCTGCCGGTGAGCTGGCCGCCTGCATGCCGAGCGCATCGGCGGCGGCGCGTGCCGTGGCGACCTGCAGGCGCATGGCGTGCTGGAATCCAGGATTCCGCGCCGTGTCACGGATTGCAGGCGTCGCGTAGCTCGCCGCGCGATCCAGCATGAGCCATCCGGTGATGGCAATGGCGAACAGCAGGAGAGCCGATAGAGTCGCGCGCGTTCTTGGCTGCATGCTTTGAATTCTACGGGCCCGACGTCTCCGCATTGTTTGAGAAGCGGCGTCGCAAAAAGCCGATGGGTCCGCCCGGTGAAAATAAGGGCGAACCCATCTGGGAAGGTAACGTGCGTCCGAACGATTACGCCGTCACTGGCTCCAGCAGCCGTGCCCACCGGCGGCCTGAACGCGTTGCGTGCGCCTTCTGGTGGTACGCGTAGCCGGCGATCAGCGGCAGCGCAAGCGTGGCCTCGCTGTAGACCATCTGCTCATAGGTGGTGTCTACCTTGCCCCACGAGCTGGCTTCCTTCAGCGTGCTGGAGGAGAGCGCGCCGTCGCGCACGTCGGCGACCGTCACCTGGATGGCGTACTTGTGCATGGGAGCGTCGGCGCCGAGAACGTCCGCCGCGACGACAATGTCCTGCGCAAAGTTCTTGGGTACGCCCCCGCCGATCATCAGCAGGCCGGTGGTCGGGTTCGCGATCTTCAGTTGCGTCAGCTCGTAAAAGTCCTTGGCGGAGTCGATCGAAACCTTGGGTTTGTCCTGCCGGGCGTGCTGATGCGCCACCAGGCCAAACCCGGCGGAGCAGTCGCTGAAGGCCGGGCAGAAGATGGGCACATCTTTCTCGTAAGCCGCGAACACGATGGAGTCTGCACCGCCGTGTGCCGGCGTCTTCTTCTCACGCTCAAGATACGCACCCATGGCGCGGATAAACTCGCGCGAGCTGTGCGGGCGCGCCGGCAGGGAGTTGGCGATATGCTCCGTGGTTTCGTCGCAGATGCGCAGCTCTTCCTCATCGATGAACGTGTCGTAAATGCGGTCGATCATCAGCTCGCGCAGCACACCGTCCTGCATGCCGGACTTGTAGTCTTCCGGCGCAATGTAGTGGCGAAAGCCGAGCGCCTCAAAGAAGTCCTGATCGACGATATTAGCGCCGGTCGAGACGATGGCGTCCACCATGTTGTTGCGGACCAGATCGACGAAGATCTGCTTGAGGCCGGCGCTGATCAGCGATCCGGCGAGGCACAGGATGACGCCGCAGTCGGTGTCCCGAAGCATACGCTCATAGATAGAAGCGGCGCGCGCCAGGTCGCGGGAGGAGTATGCCATGTGCTGCATGGAATCTACGAGTGCGCGCGAATCGAACTGCTTGATGTCAATGTGTTGAATGGGCTGATTGAGGAGTTCTTTCTTGGTCGGCATACTGTGTCAGAATATCAAACCGATCGTTGCAGGCCCGTGAATTCGGCCCTCCCCCTGTAACCCCGCGCCTGTAGAATGACGCGGATGAGAAACCCTGGTTTTCGCGTTCTGATGGCTGTTCTGGTTTGCTTGCCCGCGGTTCGCTGCCTGGGCTGGGGGCGTGATGGCCATAAGCTGATTAACCGCGTCGCGGTGCAGACGCTGCCGGCGGATGTGCCCGCATTTCTGCGCAGTCCAAAGGCTGTCGCTGAGATCGGCTATCTTGGGCCGGAACCTGACCGCTGGCGCTCGCCCGCCGAGCCGGAGTTAAGCACGGCGCAAGCGCCGGAGCATTTTCTGGATATGGAACTGGCGGAAATGGCTGCGCCCAATGGCCTGCCCACACGACGGTTTGATTATCTGGTGGATTTGTACATCGCGCAAAAGAAACACCCGGCGGACGCCCAGCACTTCAAGCCGCAGACCGTGGGTCTTTTACCGTGGCAGATGGATGAATACTTTGAGCGGCTGGAGGCCGACATGCGCCACTACCGTGAGCGCAAGGCGGCGCATCGGCCGCTGGATGGGCCGAAGCTGGCCATTATTTACGACGCTGGCGTGCTTGGGCACTACGTGGCGGATGGCTCCCAGCCGCTGCACACCACGGTCAACTACAACGGCTGGGCAGAGCGCGACAATCCCGATGGCTTTACGCGGGAGCGGGGCATCCACAGCCAGTTTGAAAGCGACTTTGTGCACGCGAGCATGACTGCCAACAGGGTGCAGCCGCTGGTGCCGGAGATCCCGCGGCTGCTGGCGTCGCCCTTTCAGGACATCCTCGCCTATCTGCGCACATCACACAGTCAGGTGCGCGAGGTTTACATGCTGGAGAAGCAGGGTGCGCTGACGGGGCAGGGAACGGCGGAGTCGCGCAGCTTTACGGCGGAGCGGCTCGCAGCCGGGGCGACCATGCTGCGGGACATGATCTATACGGCGTGGGTGCGCAGTGCGGAGCCGGTCCCTGAGGGCCACTAACGGCAGAAGCGGATTCCCTGTGGGAATGACAACAGGAAACGGAACAGCAAACGGCACAAGCAGATTCCCTGCGGGAATGACAGAAATAAAGGTGTGAGCGGCGACGACGGAAGCAGCGAGGCAGGCCACCTCCGAATCGCCGGGCAACATCTATTAGAAGAATTGAAGCGGACGTGCCGGGAAGACTCCGGCAGGTCGCTTCGCGGCGCAACCCGGAACTGCGCCGTTCAATCATCGGCGGGGGAGCGGGTTTTCGCGATTTCCTCTGCTTGCCGGCAGTGCAGGAGAATCGCGTCAACTGCCGGACCCCGCCGTGAAGATTTGCCTAGCCGAAGATATCTTTCATCTTGCCGAGAAAGCTGCGGGAGGATGGAGTGTTCTCGACAGAGACCAGCTCCGAAAGCTGGCGGATCGCCTCGCGCTGCGCCTTGTTCAACTTCTTCGGCACCTGAACCATGACCTGCACCACCAGGTCGCCCCGGCCGTGATCGTTCAGGTACGGCACGCCTTTGCCGCGCAGACGGAACTCGGTGTGACTTTGGGTGCCCTCAGGAATCTTCAGCCGCGCCTCACCTTCGAGGGTCGGAATCATCAGCTCAGCGCCCAGCGTGGCTTGCGGAAAAGACACGGGTAGCACATAGTGCAGGTCGTTGCCTTCCCGCTCAAAAAACGGGTGCGGCTGCACCATGACAACGACGTAAAGATCGCCGGGTGCACCCCCCAGCCGGCCGGTGTCGCCTTCGCCCTGGTAGCGGATGCGCATGCGGTCTTCAATGCCTGCGGGCACGGTCACGCCGATCTTGTGCTCCGTGGACGTGCGGCCTTCGCCGCGGCAGGTCTTGCACGGATCTTTCACAATGGAGCCGGCGCCGTTGCAGACCGGGCAGGTACGGGCGATGGAGAAGAAGCCCTGCTGAAAGCGGACCTGTCCGCGGCCGCCGCACTGCTGGCAGACAGTCGGCCCGTGGCCGGGTTCTGCGCCCGATCCGCTGCAGGTACCACAGCTTTCCATCCGGCGGATTTCAATCTCGGTCTGCTTGCCGAACACCGCTTCTTCAAAGCTGAGCGTCAGTTCGAACTGCAGATCGCGTCCGCGCTGCGCGCGGGAACTGCCGCCGCCGCGGCGCTGACCGCCGCCCATGTTGAACATTTCGCCAAACAGATCGCCGAAGATGTCTCCCAGGTCGGGCATTCCGGCAAAGCCGCCGCCGTCCATGCCACTGCCCACCCCGGCATGGCCAAAGCGGTCATACGCGGCGCGCTTATCGGGGTCCGACAGCACCTGGTAGGCTTCGCTTGCCTCCTTGAACTTCTCCTCTGCCTGCGGGTTGTTGGGATTGCGGTCAGGATGATACTGCATTGCCAGGCGGCGATAGGCGCTCTTCAGCTCCTGATCGGTCGCCGTGCGCTCTACGCTGAGAACTTCGTAATAGTCGGCTTTGGTCACTCGGGCAGTCGGGCTCATGCGGATTTTTGTTTAGGGTTGCTGGCCACACGCACCATGGCAGGCCGTAGCAGGCGGTCGCGAATTTTATAGCCGCGGCGCACCTCTTCAATGATTTGTTGATCCGGCGTATCGTCCCGCTCGACCATCTCAATGGCCTCATGCTGGCGCGGGTCGAAGGTCTCGCCCACGGCAGGCACAGGCTGCACGCCCGCGGTACGGAGAATCTCTTCCATTTGCCGGACGATCAGGTCGACGCCGGAGCGCAGCTGATCGGCCGAGCCCTGAGAGCGCAGCGCCAGGTGAAAGTTGTCGAGCACCGGCAGAAACTGCTCGACCGCGGCACCGGCGGTATATTCGCGAAACTCTGCCCGCTCCCGGGCTTCACGCTTGCGAAAATTGTCAAATTCGGCCTGCAGCCGGGCCAGCCGGTCCAGCAGCTGATCGCGCTCGGCCTGGAGCTTTTCCACTTCAAGGGCCAGCCCGGAATTTCCCTCCGGAGAGGGAGTTTCCGGTGCGATCGGCAGTTCAACTTCTTCAGTACCCGGCGCAACCGGGTCGGGAGACATTGCGGCACTCTGCTGCGACATGGATCGGTCTTTCCGCATAGATTGGAGTTCAGGGGGTATCGTGCCCATCGGGCGCTGGTTCTTCGATGCCGCGGGACACGCGGCCGATGCACTCGGACAAGTGCTGTCGGGACCCCGCTACCCCTATTGTACCGGCTCAACACGACGCGGAAAATTCAGGGCTGCGTGCTCCAGCGGGCAAAAAGAGAGGCCAGGTAGCTGACGCCACCAATGGCACTGGCGTAGGGCATGCGGGTCGGGCCAATCACACCCACGGTGCCCAGGTGTTGCTCGCCGAGCCGCGCGGGCGCAGCTACGAGTACGAGACCGGCCATCTCCGGCATGGCTGCTTCCAGCCCCACGACGACCCGGACTGAAGAGCGGCCGTCAATATAGGCGTTCAGCAGTTCAATGACGCGCTCTTTTTCCTCCAGCGCCGACAGAATGCGTCGCAGCCGGTCCCGGTCTGGATCGCCCGCCATCAGGTTGGCAAATCCTTCGACAAACAGCGTCTCCTCATGGGAGGAACGCTGGCCCTTCGCGGGATCCGCCGCATCGCCGCCGGGCAATAGGGTCCAGTGGCCCCAGAGATCGGCCAGCGCAGCAAGCATCCGTCTGTATTCGCTGCGCTCTTCGGCCACGTGGCGCTCCAGTTCCCGCCGGATACCCTCCAGTGCCCAGCCGCGGAAGTTGTGATTCAGGTAGTTGGCAGCCTGCTCCAGTTCCGCGGCCGTGTAGTCGCGGTCGAGTGTCACCACGCGATCGCGCACCGCCCCCGCTGCCGTCACCAGGACCGTCAGCAGTCGCTGCGGACCGAGCCGCGTAAAGTGCACATGCTCCAGCCGGTCATTCTCTCCGGGCACGGTAAGCGCCACACCCAGGCCACCCGACAGGCCTGCGAGCAGATGCGAGGTGCGCGCCAGGAAATCGGACGAACTGGTGGCGCCCGCCATCCGGGCCGCAATCTGTGTCTGCGCCGGTGCCGGCAGTGACGGCGCTGCCTGCTGCAGCAGCCGGTCGGCATAGAAGCGGAAGGCGCGCGCCGTGGGCACGCGGCCGGCGGAGGTATGTGGCTGCTCCAGATATCCGGCGTCCGCAAGCTCCGCCATTACGTTGCGGATGGTCGCGGCGCTCAGCCCTTCGCGGTTCTGCTGCCGCGCAATGGAGAGCGAGGAGACAGGATCGCCGGTGGCGATAAAGTTTTCGACCAGCGCCGTCAGGATCAGGGCCGCGCGTTCATCGAGCGGTGCAGGGCCGGCGCCGGGCGCGGGCTCTATCCGGGCGGCGGAGGCTGGATTGGAATGGATGCGACGGGCGGCGGTCATGCGCAAGCAGCCTCCTTTCTGAAGCGTTGGACGCAAAGACGTACCGAAGAGTATGGACGGATGGTAGGAAGCGCGCCGCGCAATGTCAATAGCGGTGAGCTCGCGGCTCGCAGAAGTCGTCAACGACCTTCAACAAGTGCTGCTTCTCTACGAGCGTCTCCTGAGAAAGCATGAAGGCCGCCGGATGGCGGCCTTCATGACTTGCAACTCTGCCGGGCCTACATGCCCAGGCGTTCGGTCCAGGGTGTGGCCGCCTGCAGGGCGCGGTTCACGTTCTGGATGTTCTTCACGCCTTCCGTCTCCAGCCATTTGCGGAAGGCGGTCGCGCCCTCTTTCGCGTAGACCGGAATGCCGTCTTTCCATGTCGCACGGCCGCACAGTACGCCGTTAAACTTGGCGCCGGACTCGGCGGCCAGCTCCAACGTCTCGATGAATATCGGATTCGATACGCCGGCCGAGAGATAAATGAACGGCTTGCCGCAGGCCTGCGCGGCTTCGCGGAACAGCTTCAGCGCCTCCTGCTTGCTGTAGGCCGCGGTACCTTTGTACGCCTTCGTTCCCTCGACAAACTCCATCTGAATGGGCACTTCCATCTTCAGCACGTCGACGCCAAATTTGTCGTCGCTGAACTCTTTGCTGGCAATGGTGACAATCTCCGGTTTCTTCTTCGCGTACTCCAGGGTCTTTTCGTCCCCGCCTGCCGCGTCATAGCCAACAATCTCGAGAAAGAAGGAGATATCGTGCGCGCGGCACTCATCGCCGATTCGCTCGATAAAGGCATACTTCACGTCGTTGATCTCTTTCTTCTCGAACGGCGTGTAGTAGAGCAGAATCTTTACGGCGTCCGCGCCTTCATGCTTGATGCGGCGCACCGACCAGTGGTCCAGCAGATCGGGCAGGCGCCCAGGCTCCGCCGCATCGTAGCCGGTCTTCTCATAGGCCAGCAGCAGGCCCTTGCCGTGGCGGTGCTTCGCGGCTGGCAGTCCGTACTCGGGATCGAGCAGAATCGCTGATGCATGCTGTGTCAGCACATCGGTGACGAGGTTTTTGAACTCGATGAGCGCGTTGTCATCGACCGCCGCGCCCCGTTCCTTGGCCAGAGACTTCTTGAGGGACCCGCGCTGGTCCATGGCGGCAGCCGCGATAACGCCCCGCTCATCCGAAAGGGCTTTGAGTCCGGCGAGCTTGCCGGGAGTCAGCTTCATGGTCGTACACTCCTCCATTGAAATGTTGGGTGAAGACTTTTGGGGGCGATCCGCCGGAAGCACGAACAGGCGCTCAAAAAAGCAGCGGACCCGGAATCAGCGGCGGAGTTGACGTAGATCGACCGCATCAGCCCTCGCCAATAGGACGATTTTAATACGCAACAGTTACAGCGAGGGCGGGGGCCCCTGAGGGGCGTTTGCGAGCGCTGCGCGTTGTGCTGCCAGCAACTGCGCGATGCCTCCGGCTGCCAGATCCAGCAGCGTATTGTGCTGCTCCCGGGTAAATGTCCCGCGCTCGGCGGTCGCCTGCACTTCAATCAGCGCGCCGGTTTCGGTCATCACCACGTTCATGTCCACCTCAGCGCGGGAGTCTTCTTCGTACGCGAGGTCCAGAAGAGCCCGGCCATCGACCAGCCCGACGCTGACCGCCGCCAGCAGCGCCGGCATAGGGTGCGTCGCCAGCACCTTCGCCGCTACCAGGCGATCGAGCGCCACCCGCAGCGCCAGCGCCGCGCCGGTAATGGCCGCGGTGCGGGTCCCGCCATCGGCCTGCAGCACGTCGCAGTCCAGAATCACGGTACGCTCGCCCAGCGCCGCCAGATCGACCACCGCGCGCAGGGAGCGGCCAATGAGCCGTTGAATCTCATGCGTGCGGCCGCCCACTTTGCCGCGCTCGCTCTCGCGCGGCGTGCGGGTCAGCGTGGCGCGGGGCAGCATGCCGTACTCGGCGGTCACCCAGCCGTGGCCGCGGTTCCGCAGCCAGCCCGGAACACCGTTTTCCACAGTGGCGTTGCATAAGACGCGGGTGTGGCCCATCTCGATCAGAACGGAGGCCTCGGCCGTGGCGACGTAATCCCGGGTGAGGTGCACGGGACGCAAAGCGTCAACGGCGCGGTTGGCAGAACGAAAAGCAGGTTTCTCGGACATTCTCCCGATTGTACCGGTGGGTTCTGTGTGGGCAGAGGGTGAGCGCTTGGGCGCGATGGGAGGGATTTCCGGCTCTGTGCGTGGGCGGTAGAGCACGGGAACATTTTGGGAATCCTCCGAGATTGTTTTCCAAAATGAAATAGGCGAGGTGCCCTTAGTAACCGAGGGCACAGGCCCCATGCACGGAAACCGCCGTCGAATCATTATGTTGGCGAGTCCGGCCATCGCGCAAAAACAGGTAACGCACGGCGGCGCAAAGCTCGGCGCTCTCCGGGCCCGGGGAAGATTCGCCACACCCACCAGCAAAGGAGGCTTCCAATGAGCGCAGCGATCGCGATACGACCGAACACGCAGGGTCGTGGCCCGGCGGGGGAGAGCCCCGCCTATCTGGCGCACGACGCGCGCAACTGGCTTACGGTACTGCAGGTCTATTGCGACCTTCTGCGCAGTCCGGCGAATACCCCGGAGGAGACCGCTCGCTGGGCGGCAGAGCTGGCCGGGGCGGTGGACCGCGGCCAGAGTCTGGTCGAGGCGCTGGTCGAGGGCGCCGCACCCGCCCCTGCGGGCGGCGCCGGAACTTCCGCAGGCCAGCGCGCTGGGGCCGATCGCGGACTGGTCGAGCTGGGAGCGGCGCTGCGCCGCCGTCTGCCGGTGCTGCGGCATATGGCGGGCGCGGAGGTACAGATCGAATTGCATGTTTCCGGGGAGAGCCTGCAGGCATGGATCAGCGAAG
>JAJXUS010000436.1 GCA_021782675.1 Acidobacteriota bacterium | reverse complement strand
GCAATGGACACGCGCCGCACTCCACGGACAACATACGGAACAAGAAGGTCCTGGTCCATCAGATCTGTGGCGACAACGAAGATGCGCGGCAACGCAAATCGGCGGGCAGCGTGGTGGGCGTGTCCCTGAATCGTCATTGAAGTAGCCCTCCCGTTAATGAGCATGACATTCAGGGGGTAGCCTGGCGGTGCGCCAGTGCTCACTCGTCTGTGATTGCCGTCACACGCACGGGTTCACCCACGTCGGAGGGATGAAACGGGCTGAGATATGGAAATCTTCTGGCCCATTTCCTGGCTCTTACTAAAGGAGTGGAAAAACCCTATGAAAGCTGCTGTTCTGGAGCGCGCAGCGCCGGTCGCGCAACGGCCGCTGACAATCTGTGAGATTGAAAAGCCGATTCCTGCGGACGGCGAGGTGCTGCTGCGGGTGCGCGCCTGCGGCGTCTGCCGGACCGATCTGCACATTGTGGAGGGCGAACTGCCGCTGCAGCAACAGCCGCTGGTTCCTGGCCACCAGATCGTAGGCGATGTGATCGAAAGCCGTGCGCGAAACGTTGCGGTGGGTTCGCGGGTGGGCGTCTCCTGGATGGGCGGGACCGATGGCACCTGTCCGTATTGCCGCGAGAGCCGGGAAAACCTCTGTGATGCGCCAGTTTTTACCGGCTACAGCCGCAACGGCGGGTACGCAGAGTTTGCAACCGAGCGCGCGGACTTTACCTATCCGCTGCCGCAGGCGCTGGACGATCTGCAGGCTGCACCGCTGCTCTGCGCGGGGATCATCGGCTTCCGCAGCCTTCGTCGCGCGGGCGTGCAGCCCGGTCAGTCCGTGGGGCTGTTCGGCTTTGGCGCCTCGGCGCATCTTGCCCTGCAGGTACTCCAGCATTGGAACTGCAAAGTCTACGTCGCGACCCGCGGGGCGAAACACCAGCAGTTTGCGCGCGAGCTGGGGGCGGACTGGGTGGGCGCGGAGAACGACACGCCGCCCGTGGGGCTGCACGCCGCCGTCACGTTTGCCCCCAGCGGCGACGTGGTGCTGGCTGCGCTGCGTTCCCTGCGCAAAGGCGGCATCGTGGCGATCAATGCGATCCATCTGGACTGCATGCCGCCGTTTGACTATGACCGGCTACTTTGGGGCGAGCGCGAACTGCGCAGTGTCGCTAACATGACGCGCCAGGATGCCAGGGATTTTCTCGCGATTGCGGCGGAGTCTTCGATGCGTCCGCGGGCGACGAAGTTTTCTCTGGATGCGGCCAACGAAGCGCTGCTGGCCGTGAAGCAGGACACGCTCGATGGCGCGGCTGTGCTGATCCCTTGAGACGCACCCCTGCCCAACGCCCTGTACAGAGCGCACCGGTTCGGCGGGCATAGCGGGTCCGTAGAGACCGCCTCGCAAGCGCCGTCCCTCCCGCCCTCGAAACCCTGCCGGCAAACCTGCTCGAAGTCTTGCTACCCTCGCCGCCAGCGATTCCGGGGATGATGCGTCCAGATAAATTGGTTGTGTGGAAACAAATGTAACGTGAAAAATCTACTTAGGTAACCGGAAAGTTTTACTTTGATAGTTACCAAAGGTCAATAAGACCGTAAGAGTTTTGATTCCCGTTATAAGTTAAGCAACACGCGCAAGCCTGCGAACCGTTCACTTAAGTATCAGACGTACAGCAAGATACTGGCTCCCGGCGACGGCAGATCGCCGCCCACTGACCAGCAAACGGTGCAGTTCGAAGTGGACTATGCCGGATAGGTAAAAAAGCCCCTCCCAGACTTTCGGCCCAACCACCCCGCGTCTACCATGCGAACCAGAAGCGGGCACGGGCGATATTTCGGATCGCCGAAGCCCTCCTGCAGCACGCGCATGATGTCCAGGCAGACGTCGAGGCCGATGAAGTCGGCCAGCGTCAGCGGCCCCATGGGATGCGCCATGCCCAGCTTGAAAACCTCATCGATGGCCTCCGGCGTTGCGACGCCTTCCATCACGGCATACATGGCCTCATTCAGCAGTGGCATCAGCACGCGGTTGGAGACGAAGCCCGGTGCATCGTTCACCTCGACCGGCGTCTTGCCGAGCTGAACCGCCAGATCGCGGACGCGCTCAAAGGTCTGCTGCGAGGTGGCCATGCCGCGGATGACTTCAACCAGCTTCATGACCGGGACGGGATTAAAGAAGTGCATGCCGATGACGCGGTCCGCGCGGCCGGTGGTAGTGGCCAGGCGCGTGATCGAGATGGAGGACGTGTTCGAGGCGAGGATCGCCTCCGGCGCCAGGATGCGGTCAAGCTCGGCAAAGAGCGACTTTTTGACTTCGAACTTTTCGGTCGCCGCCTCGACCACCAGGGCGCACGGCGCCAGTGCCTTGCGGTCTGTAACCGGCGTAATGCGGGCCAGGGCGGTCTTCGCGTCGTCGGCCGTGGTCTTCCCTTTCGCGGCCTCGCGGTCGAGGTTTTTGCGAATCGTCTCCAGGCCGCGGTCGAGGAACCGTTGCTCCACGTCGCAGAGAATTACCTGAAAGCCGCGCGCTGCAAATACATGGGCGATCCCGTTGCCCATGGTTCCCGCGCCGATGACGCCAATGGTCTGCTGCTCACTCATGTCTGCCAGTTCCCTTCGCACAGCCAAAACAGAGGAGTGTAGCAGATTGGCGCAATGTTCGACGGCGCTCGATCGAGCCGGTTCTCCCTTGAAACGTCTTAGCGGCAATATCGGCAAGGTCTACACCTCCGACAACGTAGACCTGACCTTCGCTTCCACCGGGTGCTGGCCATCAACATGGATAGGCTGAGCGCCTCCAACGGCACGGAGGTCT
>JAJXUS010000012.1 GCA_021782675.1 Acidobacteriota bacterium | reverse complement strand
TTTCTACGCCGCCACGATAAGCCCGACGCTCCGTCACAGGTCTTGAATTCTGAGTTGTGGTTGTGAAAGGCAAATTGCATGCCCATCGACTGCGCCTTCTCGCCCCACTTGTTGTATTGGTCTGCGGCGTGCTTGAAACCATCCAGAGAATTACCCAGCGACTCTGGGACTGAGGAGCAGACCATGTAATGGACACCCAGTTGTTTGGCATAGTCGAACTTATCGCCGAAGTCACCATAGCTAAAGTGTCCGCTGGGCAGCTTGAGGCCCGCATCGGCAACTGCCTTACGCAGTTGAGCGGCTGGAACTTTGTATTGACCGGCGAATGTCTCCACCGTGGTATAGCCAATCTTGCGAATAGCAGCGAGCACACCGGGCAGGTCACTCTGCGCCTGCTGGCGCACGGTGTACAACTGCACGCCAAGCGGCGGCCAAGGCTCTTCCGCGAAGATTTCCGGGGCGAAGGCGGCCATCGCGCTGCACGCGATTGCGCTGGTCAGAAACTGCCGGCGAGTTTGCAAGATTTCCTCCAGGATCATTGGCGAGCGCAGAGTTGAGCGCGCGAGAATATTTGTTGGCGACGAACGGGAAGAATCGTACAATCGATTACTATCGATTGTCAAAGCCGTTCACTTCCTTCTCGCATGATCCTTTGCGTCATCGACCGCCGCCCATCCCAGCCCGTCGGGTTTCGCGCCGGTATGGATCTCGCGTTTCATGGTGCGTCCCGGAATATCGACGACAGCGACCGAAGCGCTTCCCATGCAGGATACATAGGCCGTCGATGCGTCGTCCGGCTGCACCAGAATCTCCTGTGGCTTGGTGCATACCGGAATGGACCCCGCCATGCGCAGCGCATGCAGATCGATGACGCCGACAGCATTGGCCGCCGGCAGCGCGACCAGCAGCCAGCGGCCGTCGGGCGTCGTCGCGCTGCCGTAACCCGTGGCCGGCATCGGGATGCGGGTCTTCACGGCATCTTTTGCTGTGTCCACAACGACGAGCTGCGGATGCATCTGGTCCGAGGTGAAAACCATCGAGTCATCAGGAGAGATGGAAATTCGCTGCGTCCGCTTGGCAACAGGAATAATGGCGAGTGTCCGGCGATGCGGAATGTCGAGCACCGAGATGGTTCCCGGACCAACGTTTGCCGTGTAGGCGCGGCGGCCATCATGGGAGACAACGAACATATGCGATTCCGGTTGACCCGTAGGAATGCTCCCGATAATCGTCTCCGTGCGCGGATCGATGATGGTGAGGCTTTGCATCAGCTCGGTCGAAACATAGAGCCGCTTGCGCCGAACATCGTAATACGGCAGATGCGGACGCACACCATGGTCGAAAGTAATGGTCTGCGTGACGCGATGCGAAGGAAGATCGATCACCAGAATGCGTCTGCCGTTGGTGCCTGGCTTGCCGACTCCGGAATTGCCATAGATGGGCACCCACGCGGTGCGTCCGTCGGGAGAGACGGCGACCTCATGCCCGTGCCCTTGTGCATTGCCGGTTGGCACAGTTCCCAGCGTGCGCCCGGATTCGGGATCGATCAGGCTCAGGGTGAAATCTCCCTGATTGACCACCAGCAGCGTGGCAGCCCTTCGCGCGGGCGTGTGCGCCGCCGTGGCCATAAGAGGCGCGAGTACACTGCAACCCAGAAGAATTGCAAGCAGCCTGGTTCTCATATCCGCGGAGTATACCGCGAGGCCGGGCTGGTTTTCCGCAGCAGGCAGTCTCCATCTCGCGGCCGCAGAGCCGGCAGGAGTGTCGCATGACCTGGATTCTCGGGCTCGATCAGGGCACCAGCAGTTCCCGCGCCATCCTGGTGCGACCGGATGGCACGGTACACCACAGTGCTTCGCGCGAGCTTCCGCAGATCTACCCGCAGCCCGGATGGGTGGAGCAGGATCCGGAAGCCATCTGGTCCTCGCAGGCCGCAGCGGTGCGCGCGGTGATGGTGGAGGCGGGCGTGAACGCATCGCAGATCGCGGCTGCTGGAATCACCAATCAGCGCGAGACGACCATCGTGTGGGACCGCGAAACCGGGCGGCCCATCGCGAATGCGATCGTGTGGCAGGACCGGCGCACCGCAGAATATTGCCGCGAGCTTGCCACGCAGAATGTTGGCGGCAAAAGTGTGGAGGCGATTCTTCAGGAGAAGACCGGGCTCATCCTCGACGCGTACTTTTCCGCCAGTAAGATTCGCTGGCTGCTCGACCATGTGCCCGGAGCCATGGAGCGGGCCCGCGCGGGAAAGCTGGCCTTTGGGACGGTCGATAGCTGGCTGGTATGGAAGTTGACGGGCGGGCGGCGTCACATCACCGATGGGACCAACGCCTCGCGAACGCTGCTCTTTAACATTCATACGCTGGCGTGGGATGAAGAGCTGCTGCAAATCTTCGATCTGCCGTCATCCCTGCTGCCGGAGGTTGTCGACTCCAGCGGCGCGCTGGGCACCCCGACAGAAGTGATCCCCGGCGTCGCCATTGCCGGCATCGCTGGCGATCAACAGGCAGCGCTGTTTGGGCAAATGTGCCTGCATCCTGGGATGGCGAAAAACACGTATGGCACGGGATGCTTCCTGATGCTGCAGACGGGCAACAAGCCAGTGACCTCCCGCCATCGCCTGCTGACCACGATTGCGTGGCGGCTGCCCGGAGACTCTCCGCAGTACGCCATTGAAGGCAGCATCTTCGTTGCCGGAGCCGCTGTGCAGTGGCTGCGGGACGGACTGGGAATCCTGAACAGCGCGGCGGAGATTGAGACGCTCGCTGCATCCGTGGCGGACAACGGCGGCGTCAGCTTTGTGCCCGCGCTGACCGGTCTCGGCGCGCCCCATTGGGACCCGGATGCGCGTGGCGTCATGCTCGGGTTAACCCGGGGAACCACTCGCGGCCACATCGCCCGCGCGGTGCTGGAAGCTTTGGCGCTGCAGGTGACAGAGGTGCTGCGGGCAATGGAGTCCGACGCGCTGGAAGCGGGCGGCTCCCTGCGCGTACGCGAACTGCGCGTGGATGGTGGAGCGTCGGCGAACAATCTGCTGATGCAGATGCAGGCCGATTTGCTGGACCTGCCGGTGCTGCGCTCCGGTTCTGCGGAGGCGACGGCCGTGGGCGCCTGTCTGCTGGCGGGCCTGCACGCAGGCGTCTGGCAGAACACTGAGCAGGCCGAACGGCAGTGGCGGGAGTCGGCGCGGTTTGTGCCGCAAATGCAGGCAGAGGAGCGCAACCGGCGGCTGAAAATCTGGTCGGAAGCCGTGAACCGCGCACACCATTGGGCAAAGATTACCGGCGAAACAGGAGCCAGGCAGTGAATCGAAACGATACGATGCGTCAGATTGCCAGCAGTGAACCTTGGGATGTTGTCGTCATCGGAGGCGGATCGACCGGCCTGGGTGCGGCGCTCGAAGCTGCCTCGCGCGGCTACCGCACACTGCTGCTGGAGCAGGAAGACTTCGCCAAGGGGACCTCCAGCCGCAGCACCAAGCTGGTGCACGGCGGCGTTCGCTATCTGCAGCAGGGAAATCTCACCCTTGTCTTTGAGGCTCTGGAAGAACGTGGCCGCATGTTGCGCAACGCCCCGCATCTTGTCCATCGGCAGGCGTTCATCATCCCGGCTGAATCGATGCTGGGGGTACCGTTCTACGGCATCGGTCTGAAGATCTACGATGCCATGGCGGGGCGCGGAAGTTTCGGCCGGTCGACGATCTTGTCTGCCGCAGAAACACGCCGGCGTCTGGCGGGGCTTCCATTGCCGCGCATCCATGGCGGCGTCTGTTACTACGATGGGCAGTTCGATGATGCCCGCATGGCCATCACGCTGGCGCAGACGCTGTTCGATCAGGGCGGCTATGCGCTGAACGAAGCGCGCGTTGTGCGCCTGCTGCAGCACAATTGCCGCATTGTGGGTGTCGCCGCAGTCGATGGAGAAACCGGCCAGGAGTTTGAAGTTTCGGCGCGGGTCGTCATCAACGCGACGGGAATTTTCTCCGATGCGATCCGGTCGCTCGACGAGCCCGACGCCACCCAGATGCTGGCGATCAGCCAGGGCTCTCACATCGTGCTGCCGCAGACATTTCTGCCGGGTGCGGATGCACTCATGATCCCGCGTACGGTGGATGGCCGTGTCCTCTTCGCCATCCCGTGGCATGGTTCTGTCATCGTCGGTACGACGGACGAGCCGGTCCCGGGTGCAGCGATGGAGCCGCGTCCGCTGGAGGTGGAGCGGGCATTTCTCCTCGATCAGATTGCGCGCTACATGGGACGGCGTCCTCATCCGGAAGAGATACTCAGCACCTGGGCCGGTCAGCGCCCGCTGGTGCGCAAGCAGGGCACCGTTCGAACCGCGGCGCTCTCGCGGGAGCACACGGTGATGGTTTCACCGCACGGGCTGGTGACCGTGCTGGGCGGCAAGTGGACCACCTACCGGCGCATGGGCGAGGACACCATCGACCGCGCCGCCCAGTCAGCGAATTTGCCGCGCCGCTCCAGCCCGACGGCAAATCTCCGACTGCACGGATGGACGGCGACTCCCGCCGGCACAAGTGATCCTCTCGGCGTTTACGGCGCCGACCGCTCGTCTATTGAATCTCTGATGCAGGAACGGCCCGATCTGGCGGTCCCGCTGCATCCGCAGCTTCCGTATCGCACAGCGGAGATCGTCTGGGCTGCACGGCAGGAGATGGCACGGTCCGTAGAGGACGCCCTGGCGCGGCGTACGCGCGCGCTTTTTCTCAATGCGCGCGCGGCAATGGCGGCCGCTCCCGCGACTGCGGTGTTGCTCGCCACAGAACTGGGCCGCGGACCGGAGTGGATCGCCGATCAGGTGGCGAAATTCCGCGCTCTCGCCGCCACATACATTCTTGAGTCTGCATAAAGCCATATATATCAATGGCGTCTGGCAATCTATAACTATCTATACCTATCGATTGACAATGATTTTCTATGGTGCTTATAATCCACGACCGTGACACACTCTCGCGCAGAACAGGATTTGAAATTCCTTCCGTCGCGCCGTCAGGTCTTGCGTTCGCTGGCGGTGCTGACGGCCGCCGGCGTTGTGCCCGGGCTTGGCCCCTCGCTGTTCGGTGCCGATCAAAACGCGCTGGCGCGTGAATTCAAGTTCGGCGCGCAGACCAATGCCTGGAAGATCGACCCCAAAGATTTCAATAGCCTGCTCGGCGTGCTGGCACAGGTAAAAGAGGTTGGCTACTCCGGCTTCGAGACCGGGTTCCTCAATGTTCGCTCGCAGTTTGCAACAGCTCCCGCTGCCCGGCGCAAACTGCAGCAGACGGGCCTCACGTTTTTCGGAATGCACGTGTTTCTGCCGCGCCGCTACTATGACCCCGCGACCAATCTGCCACCCGCGTCGCTCTATCGGCAGCTTGCACCAAGCGGCGCCGCACTCGGCGCCCATCACCTGATCCTCAGCGGAGCCCCGGCCAAGACCCGCGAAGAGCTGGAGCACAAAATAGCCGGACTGGATGCGGCTGGAAAGTTTTGCAAGACTGCCGGAATCCGGCTGGCGTATCACAACGAGACGGCGGAAGAGTCGCAGTCCACACTGGGTGAACTCGGGGCGCTGTATGCCCGTACCAATCCGGAGTACGTCTCGTTCCTTCTGGATTGCGGCCACGCCTACCAGGGAGGCATGGATGTTCCGCAGTTCGCCGCGCAGCACTATCGCCGCATCATTGGGCTGCACCTGCGCGACTACAAAGATGGCAAGCAGGTCGTGCTGGGGCAGGGCGGGTTTCCGCTTGCGGCCCTGGCAGCCAACCTGCGGCGTGTGCACTGGAGCGGCTGGGTGCTGAACGAAGAAGAGCGGCTTGACGGCTCGAAGCATGGAGTGGAGTTTATGAAGCCTGCGCTGCAGGCCGCGAAGGGAGCGTTTCTGGCATGAATCGCCGAGAGTTTCTCCGCGCAGGCACGGCCGCTGCCGCTGCCAGCACAATCAGCGCAAAATCGTACGCCAGAATCCTTGGCGCCAATGACCGCGTCGGGCTTGGCATCATCGGTCTGGGCCGGCGGGCAATGGTTGTAACGGGGCTTGGTTTCCGGCACGATCCACGCGCCAACATTGTTGCGCTTTGCGACGTGTATGACGCGCAGACGCCACGCTTCGTTACGCGGCTGCTGGCCAATCAGCCTACCCCGTACAGCTCCTACCGCTATCAGGATGTGCTGGACCGCAAAGATGTGGACGCCGTCTACATTGCGACCCCGGACCATCTGCACGTCATGATCGCCACGGCCGCGCTGGGAGCGGGGAAGAACGTTTACCTGGAAAAGCCAACGCTCCACCACTGGAGCGAACGGACGGCCCTGATCGCCGCCGCCCATCAATCCAGCAAAGTGCTGCAATGCGGCATGCAGCAGCGGAGCGGCGCGCACTACATGCAGGCCAAGCAGGAGCTGTTCGATCAAAAGAAGCTCGGCCACGTGGTGTTTGCGCGCGGCACCTGGGATAACTTCCCCTGGCAGACCCGCGATATTGGCCCCAAACCGGAGCCGCCCGGCATGCACTGGGAATTGTTTGAAGGGCCCGCACCTCACGTTCCGTGGGCGTGGATTCGTTACACGTCGTGGCGCTATTTTCCTGACTATGGAAATGGACTGCTGGCCGACATCATGACGCACTGGGTCGATGTCGCACAGTGGATGCAAAGCGACGCGAATCCAAAGACGGCTTCAGCGCTTGGTGGAATCTATCAGCTGCATGACGGCCGAGTGAATCCGGACACGGTGAGCGCTATCGTCCAGTACTCCGACTGGAATTTCAATTTCGAGTCGACGGTGCTTCCGGTCCGCGATCCGCACCCGGCGGTCCTCTTTGAGGGAACGGAAGGAACTCTCATGCTGGCCCGCGACGGCTACACCTATACGCCGAACGAAGGCGAGCCGGTGCGGGTCAATGCGCGCGAGAGCCTGGAGGCGGCGCACACGCGCAATTTTCTGGATGCGGTGGTGGAAGGGAAGAAGGCGAACGCCTCGCTGCAAGCGGGCATTGACGCTTCCGTTCCGGTACAGATGGCGCTGCAGTCGTACTGGTCGCACAAGACGGTGACGCGGCCGGAGCTGACGTAGCACGCTGTCGGCTGAAGGTGCACGGCCGACGGGCAGGGACTGCAAGGATGGACAGGACTGCCAACCCCGGGCAGTGTTTTTTCAGGTCAGTGAAGCGAAAGGACTCGATAACGATATGGCTTCAATTTGGCGTAAACTTCTCATCCTCGTCGGCGTTGTGGTTCTACTCGCTGGTGCAGGAGCGCCCCGGCTGTTGGCGCAGGCAATGGGCAGCATTCGGGGCACGGTCTCTGACAGCAGCGGCGCCGTCATTCCCGGGGCAACCGTGACGGCGACCAGCACCAGTACGGGAATCAGCCGTACGCAGATGACCAACCAGGACGGCATCTTCGTGTTTCCGGGCATGCCGATCGGCGTCTATAACATTGAAATCTCGAAGCCTGGCTTTGAAAACCAGAAACGCTCGGGCACCACGCTGTTGACGGGCCAGACGCTGGGCCTCGAGATTTCCCTGAAGGTCGGCTCCGCGGCTCAGACCGTGCAGGTGACATCCGGCGCTCCGCTCATTCAGTTGGACACGTCCTCTGTACAGACGACGGTCGATCAGCGGCAGATTCGCGACTTGCCGCTCAACCAGCGCAACGCGCTGCAGTTGACCGCGTTAACCCCAGGCACCACGCTGACCAGCGTGGGCACTGAGGCCACGCAGCAGGACAACGTGGGCCTGAGCGTGAATGGTCTGCGTGCTACGCAAGATAACTACCAGCTTGATGGCGCCGTCTACACCAATCGCTTCTTCGATTCGGTCCCGTATCTGCCCAACCCGGATGCTCTGCAGGAATTCACCATCCAGTCCTCCAACTACAGCGCGGAGTTTGGCGGCGCCGGCGCACTTGTGCACTTGTCAACCCGCTCTGGAACCAATCAGCTTCACGGGTCAGCTTATGAGTTCTTCCGCAACACAGTTCTCAACGCCAAGAACTATTTCCAGCAGACCATCCCGCCGTTCAAGCTGAACCAGTTTGGCGGAACCGTCGGCGGCCCCATCTACAAAGACCACACTTTCTTCTTCTTCGCGGCGGAAGATCTGCAGGTCCGGTCTTCGCCGAACCCCATCTCCATTACGGTGCCGACAGCTCCGGAGATGAACGGCGACTTTTCTGCGCTGCTGGCCAAGGGCGTGGCCATCTATGATCCAAACACCGGGCTGCCGTATCCAGGGAATAAAATCCCGGTGCCGGCCGATCCTTTATCGCTGAAGCTCTACCAGAAATATCTGCAGCCGCTCCCGTCAAACCCAACGACTGGCATCTACAACTCCACGGCGAATGCGAACATCGACAACACCCAATATCTGGTGAAGATCGATCAGGTTATCAATCCGACCAACCATCTGGTGGGCCGGTATTTCTACGATCAGGACAACTTCCAGCGGCCTTTCAACGCACCGAACGGTTTTTTTGCGCTGAACCTCTTCCGGAATCAGTCGCTGATCATCAGCGATACGGAAATCTTCAGCCCCACGTTCACGGGAATCTTCGAGGCCAGTGCTGGCCGCTTCGCCCGCACCCAGATTCCTGAGGCGCCGGGCCTTCAGTCTTTGCAGGATTTGGGCCAGAACGTTCCTCTCGGCAGCCCCGGGGAATCGATATTTCCCGGTATCCGTGCAAATATTGCGGGCTTCGTGAATATCTTTTCTGGCGGCGCTCTCACGCAGGATGCGACATCCTTCGATTACAAGGCGTCGCTTGTCAAGGTAGCCGGCACGCATACGGTTGGCTTCGGTGCTGAGTTCGAACGGGACCGCATCGATATGGATGACTACTCTTTCACGCCGGGCGACAACACCTTCACGGGCGTTCGCACACAGGCGCCTGCCGGAGCAACGCTGCCGGCCGGCGCCAAGAACAGCGGCTCCGCGGTTGCTGACTTCTACCTGGGACTGGATTCGCAGTTCTTCCAGGACAACGGCCGTAAGGCTTACCTGCGCGAAGACCGGCCGTCCCTTTATGTTCAGGATGACTGGCGGGCGCGGAAAAATCTGACGCTGAATCTTGGCCTTCGCTGGGATCCGTGGCTGCCGCCGAACGACCTGAACGGTACACTCGTCGGCTTTGAGCCCGGCTTCCAATCGAAAGTCGCCCCAAATGCTCCCGCCGGATTGGTGTTCGACGGAGATCAGGGCCTGCAGGCCTCTGTTTTTCAGAAGAACTGGAAAGCCTTCGCACCGCGCGTAGGATTCGCCTATGACATCGGCGGCAACGGAAAGAGCGTGGTCCGCGGAGCTTATGGCATCTTCTATGGTTTCCCCGAAGGGCTGCTGTACCAGCGCACCGATGCCACGCAACCGATCGACTTGTATCTCAACATTCCTGCGCCGCCAGCCTGGGATAACATTTACTCGAACTTCCCTGGTGGCTCACCATTTCCCCGCGCTCATGTGTCCAAAAGTCAGTTCGCCACGTATCAATTCATTCTGCCGGTGTCGGGCGGCGTGCTCGATCCGCACTCGAAGGTTGCTTACACCCAGAACTACAATCTGACGTTCGAGCAGCAGCTCGGCAACAAGACCGGATTTTCACTCGCGTATGTCGGCGACCACAGCGAACACATCATGGGTTCGCGCCAGTTCAACCCGGCCGTCTACATTCCCGGCAACTGCGGCAATCCGCCCAAGCCTTGCTCCACGGTCGGCAATGAAAACTCACGCCGTCTGTATCCCGGTCTGGGAGCGATGGAAATTGCGCAATCCTACGAATACGAAGAGTTCAACTCACTGCAAGCCAATCTGGTGCGCCGGCAGTCCAATGGTTTGACCTTGCTGACAAACATCACATGGTCAAAGACGATTGACAACACCTCGAGCGCAACGGAAGGGAACACCGGACCGCCGAACCCGTTCAATCTTCAAAGCGGCCGTGGTCCTGCGGACTTCGACCAGACCATCCGGTATGTTCTCTCAGCCAACTATGTATTTCCGCGCTATAACGTGCAGGGCTGGAAGAGCGCTCTCGCGAATAACTGGCAGGTCAACGGGATTCTGACTCTTGACACCGGCTATCCGTTCACAGTCGTGAGTGGTTCGGACCGGTCGCTGTCCGGCATCGGCAACGACTACGCTGACGTTGTTGGCAACCCGACGCGGCCTGCGGGCGCGAACAGGATCCAGGAATGGTTCAACGTGGACGCATTCAAGCCAGCGGCAACGGGCACGTTCGGCGACGAGCATCGCAACCAGCTCCGTGGGCCGAGCTATGCCGATCTTGATCTGTCGGTCTTCAAGGACATCTTTAAATTTTCACGTGTCCAGGGACAGTTTCAGGCGGAGGCCTTCAATGCGCTGAATCACACCAATCTGGCGCTGCCGAATGCATCGCTGGCGGGTGCCAACTTCGGGCGCATCACATCAACCGTCTCAGGCGGCACCAACAACAACGCAGGTTCACCGCGTGTGTTCCAGTTTGCGATGAAGGTGTTGTTCTAAGAAGCATCCCATCACAATGGGCGGCCCCGCGCATGGGCCGCCCATATTTTTTTGAAAGCAGGTGGCGGGAGAGAACGCGGAGTTGCTTCGTGGCAATTTCACTATCGCTGCAGAGTAATGTTCGTCATTCTGAGCGAAGCGGGGAATCCGGGGATTGGCTTTCCTTTGCAATACAAATACACGAGATCCTTCGCTACGCTCAGGATGATGGCCATTGTGTTTGTGTGCACTCCATGCCAATAGGCAGAATGCTTCAGTAGGCGGGATGGATCAACGGCTTGCCGGTCAGTGCTCGCGCCACATCCTCACAGACCGCGTAGGTGACGCGCTCCTGCGCTTCATGCGTGAAGGCTGCAATGTGTGGCGTCAGCAGGACGTTCGGCATTGATTCAAGCTCACCAACAATCGGCGGCTCTTTCGCACGAACATCGAGGGCGGCGCCGGCAATCGTGCGTTGTTTGAGCGCCTGGATCAAGTCGCCCTCATGGACGACCTCTCCGCGCGCCGTGTTGATAAAGAACGCGCTGGGCTTCATTTTTGCGAAGCGAGCTGCATTCAGCATCCCCATTGTCTGCGGTGTAGATGGCAGATGACACGAGACGAAATCCGATTGCGCCAGCAGGTCGTCCAGGCTCGCAAGCTCGGCCTGCAGCTCCCGCAACAGGACGTTGTCGCGGCTCAGAAACGGGTCATGAGCCACAATGCGCATGCCAAAGGCCTGGGCGCGCCGCCCGGTGAGAAAACCAATCTTGCCGGCTGCGATGATGCCCAGCGTTTTGCCGTAGAGTTCGGTGCCCACGAAGGCGTGGCGACTCCAATGTCCCGCCTTTGTGTCGGCATCGGCAGCGGGAATCATTCGCGCCAGGCAGAGCATCATGCCAAGTGCGATTTCGGCCACGCTGATTGCATTTTGGTCTGGCGTATAGGCGACGGGAATGCCATGCTGTCTGGCGGAGGCAACGTCAATGTTGTCGAGCCCGATGCCGGCACGCCCAATAACCTTCAGCCCGCTGGCCGCAGCCATTAGCTGCGCGTCAACCTTCGTCTGATTGCGGACGATGATCGCCCGAAAGTCCGGAATTTTTTTTAGAAGCGTCTCGGGAGCCTTCCACAGCTCCGGCGCAAATTCAACGCTGAAGGTCTGGCTGAGCGCATCGACGGCGGCTCCGCGAATATTTTCGCTGATCAAAATATCTGGCATAAGTCAGGCGCCGATCCCGCTTAGCGCAAACGGCACATGCAACCGCGCGCACCACTGTTTCATTTCACTCAACGTCTCTGCCGAAACGGGCACGCCGACGGCTTCGTTCTTCGCCGCATTTCGCGCGGAGCGTTCGCCGGGAACCAGAATTTCTTCGACGCCCTCGCGCTTTCTCGAACCCTTTATAGCATCGATCATGGCATCGGCCCGCGTCTCAAATTCCGCAGGATCAAGGAATGCAGCGATGTCGAACAGGCAGAAGAAATGCCCAACATCCTGCTTGCGGTCCAGATTTTTGTACATGGAACCAATCGCCGGGCCCACCGCCGCGCCCGAGAGTACACTGCTGAACATTTCCACCATCAGGGCAAGCGCGTACCCCTTGTGGCCGGCCATTGTCAGTACGGTGCCAAGCAGCGCCTGGCTGGGGTCGGTCGTCGGCTGCCCCGCAGGATCCAGAGCCCATCCCAACGGAATGAGCGCCTTCTTTTTCTGGGCAGCAATAATGTTGCCGCGGGCCACCATGGATGTGGAAAGATCGACTTTCACGGGATAGCCTTTGCCGGTGGGGAAGGACGCCGCGATTGGGTTCGTGCCAAAAAACGGCTCGTAGCCGCCTTCGGGGGCCATCGCCGGCTCGCATCCCGTCATGGCCATCAGGATGAAGCCCTGCTGCGCGGCCAGGTTGCAGTAATACGACACAGCGCCGAAGTGCTGCGAATTGCGGACGGTCGCGGCTGCCACACCATTTTCGCGCGCCAGCGGGATCAGCATGTCGAGCGCTCTGCGCGCCTGCACCTGCCCCAGGCCATTGCCGGCGTCGAGCGCCAGCACACCGCCGGTCTTGCGGAGCACGGTGAGCGCGGCATCAGGCACGATTACGCCACGCTGGATTCGTTCAAGGTAGATGCTTAGTCGCGTCAGTCCGTGCGTCGCGGTGCCGTGAACGTCCGCATCGACCAGCGCTTCCGCGAACATTGCAGCGTCCGCGGGCGGAACACCCACCGCGGACGCCAATTGTGTTGCGAGTTGTTGCAGTTCCTGTCTGGGATATCTGTCCATGTAAACCAGCGAGCCGGTGAACCCGGTTACGCGCTCCGGTACAGCTTGGTCATGACAAACTCCCGATGGCCCAGGGCCTCGGCTGCGGTCAGGCGCCCGTTCGCCGTGCGAACCACCATCTCAATCAGCGCGTCGCCCGCCTGGTCGAGCGTCATCTCGCCCTGCAGGATCTTCGACACGTCCAGATCGATGTGCTCCGCCATGGTGGCGACCGTCTTCGGGTTGCCGGAG
>JAJXUS010000435.1 GCA_021782675.1 Acidobacteriota bacterium | reverse complement strand
CTCCCACCTACTAGCTTATACCTGAACCTTCACGGCAATGGGAAATCGGCGGCCCGTGCCAAACGACTTGGACGTAACCTTCAAAACTGGCGCGGCTTGCTGCCGCTTATATTCCGAACGCTCCACCAGACGCACAATCTGCCTGACCAGCTCCAGCGGAATACCATGCGTCTGCGCAATGTATTCCGGGGTCTCATACCGCTCCACGTAGGCCTCGATGATGGGGTCCAGCAGATCGTACGGCGGCAGCGAATCCGTATCCTTCTGGCCGGGCCGCAGCTCAGCCGAAGGCGGCTTTTCAAGAATGGGCAGCGGAATGATTTCGCGCTCGCGATTAATCCAGTGGCACACAGCATAAACGCGCGTCTTCACCAGGTCGCCAATCACAGCCAGCGCGCCAACCATGTCGCCGTAGAGCGTGCAGTAGCCCACAGCCATTTCCGACTTGTTTCCCGTGGTCAGCACCAGTGCGGAAAACTTGTTTGAGAGCGCCATCAGCAGCGTCCCGCGAATACGCGACTGGATATTTTCTTCCGTCGTATCCGGCTTCAAACCGGCAAACAGCGGATCAAGCGCGCGGGTAAACTCCTGAAACAGCCCGCTGATGCCAATCACCTCAAAGCGGATTCCCAGGTTCGCTGCCAGTTTGCGGCTGTCGTCAATGGAGCCGGCAGATGAATAAGGGCTGGGCATGCCGACGCCAATCACGTTTTCCGCACCCAGAGCCTCAGTCGCGATGGCGGCCACAAGCGCCGAATCGATGCCGCCGCTCAGCGCAACAAGTACCTTGCGGAATCCGCATTTGCGCACGTAGTCGCGCGTGCCCAGCACCAGAGCGCGATACGCTGCCTCCGTGTCATCGGCCTGCGGCTCCGCAATCGGCGGCGCGCTCAAGGCATCGGCCACCACCAGGTCCTCTTCAAAGGAAGCGGCCTGGGCAATCAGTTCTCCGCGCGCATTCAGGGCCAGCGATGAGCCGTCAAACACAAGGCTGTCGTTGCCGCCCACCTGGTTGCACATGAATACAGGAATGCCATCGCGCAGCGCGATGGCCGCCAGCATCCTGCGCCGTGTCTCCGGTTTCGAGTGCCAGAACGGAGACGACGACAGATTGATGTGGACCGACGGATGCTGGCGCATCAGTTCTTCCATCGGATCCACGGAGTAAAGACGGCGCTGCCAGAAGTTCTTGTCATTCCATGCGTCTTCGCAGATGGTGATGGCCAGCCGCACGCCGTCCAACTCCACCACCTGCTGCGGCCGCGACGGAGAGAAATACCGCTGCTCGTCAAAGACATCGTAAAAAGGCAGAAGCCGCTTGTGCTGTTCGAGCAGCAGCTGGCCGCGGTCCAGCAGAACGGCTGCGTTCACCGCCGGCTTGCCCGCCTCCGCGGGCGCGGGCAGCGCCACACCGGCCAGAACCGCCGTTGAAAGCTCGCGCGTTGCAGCGGCCAGTTCCTCCACCGCCGTGCGGCAGCGAGCCAGAAACGCGGGTTTCTCAAGAAAATCGGCCGGCGGATATCCGCAAAGTGCCAGTTCGGAAAACACGGTGAGCCGTGCTCCCAATGCTGAAGCCCGGCCGCTCGCCGCGACGATTTTTTCAAGGTTCCCGGTAAAGTCCCCGACGGTGGGATTGATCTGGGCCAGTGCGATCTTCACTCCCCCAGTCTAAATCCCAACGGCGGATGCGGCGGCTTCGGTTCAGAGACTTCCTACGTGCCGGTTCCGGCAAGCACCACGCCGATCGTGCGCACGATAATCTTGAAATCCAGCCACATGCTCCAGCTTTCGATGTACGTCATATCGAGCGAGACATAGCTGTCAAACGAGGGGTTCCGCCGTGCCTGCACCTGCCAGAGGCCCGTGATGCCCGGGGTCACATTGAGGCGGCGCAGGTGTCCCAGTGTGTACTCCTTCACCTCGCTGGCGATTGGTGGACGCGGACCCACCACGCTCATGTCGCCGCGCAGTACGTTGAAAAACTGGGGCAGCTCGTCCAGCGAGTACTTGCGCAGCAGGCGCCCGGCCCTCGTGATGCGTGGATCCTTGCTGACTTTGAACAGGACGCCGTCGCGCTCATTCATGTGCAGAATGTCCGCGCGCCGAATCTCTGCGTCATCCACCATGGTGCGAAACTTGAAGCAGCGGAAGACACGGCCCTTCTTGCCAATGCGATCCGCGGAATAGAAAACGGGGCCATCGCTGTCCAGCTTGATCACCATCGCAACAAGCACGAAGAACGGCGCAAGCAGAGCCAGCACAAACGCAGAAAAGGTGACGTCAAACAGGCGTTTGACCACCCGGTTCACCTCAGGAACGCGCCCGCTATGCAGCGGAATCGTCGCGAATTGCCCGATGTGTTCGATGGGGCCATTCCACGCCATGCCGCCCAACAGTTCCGGGACTACGCGCAGGTCCACGCATAATGTGCGAGCCTGCTCCAGCAGTTCCTCCACGGCTATCCGGTCGCAGGGCGCCGTAATGAAGATTTCATCCACAAACTGCTTGCGGGCGTGCTGGAAGACCGTATCGACCGTGCCCACCACGTCCCGCATGCCGGCGGACGGACGGAGTTCCGTATCCGTGAGCCCGACGAAGCCTTTGAATTGGTATCCAAGATGCCGCACGCTCTCCAGATACCGTCGCAAAGCGTGCGCCTCCGGTCCGGTTCCCACTATAAGAACGTTCCTTGTATCGATGCCGCGATCAAACCGGCGATAAAGAAGGATGCGATAGAAAATCCGGCGCAGGCTCAGACCCGCTGTGGACAGCGCAAGCATCATCAGAACTGCGCAGCGGGGCACTGCCGCGCCA
>JAJXUS010000434.1 GCA_021782675.1 Acidobacteriota bacterium | reverse complement strand
CCGACCTGCTGCCCGGGGTGGAGCACGATCCGCTCTTCAAGCTCAAGCTGGAGTTTGTCAACGATCACAAGATGATTGTGTGGCGGACGCACGACTCGCTGCACCGGATGCGGCCGGAGCCGATGATCACCGCGGAGAACAAGAAGCTGGGCTGGGATAAGTTCACTGTGCCCGGGGACGCCAAGACTTACGAGTTCTCTCCTGCCATGCCGCTGCGCGAGGTGGTGGAGGAGTACGTGAAAAAGGTGCCCACCAACAGCGTCCGCGTCATCAGCGATCCCAGCCTGACGGTGGCCAGCGCGACCCAGTGCGGACACGGCTGCGTGCAAAATATCGAGGGCCTGGAGAAGTACGATGCCACGCTTTCGATCGAGGCTCGGGAGTGGGAGACGTCGGAGTATGGACGCGACCTGGTGGCAAGCGGAGCGAAAAAAGCTATGATTATCTGTTCACACGAATCGGGTGAAGAGAACATGATGCAGTGGTATACCGGCTGGTTCCAGCAGCAGTTTCCTGGGATTCGGATTGAGTTTGTGCCCACCGGCGACCGCATGTGGACCCTTTAGTGTGAGCTTGGGAAAAGCTGTGGACGAATATCTGGCGGCAACCGGATGGCGCGAGCTTTAACTTCGCGCCATCTATTTCGTAGCCTATGCCCGTCTTGCGCGTCCTTGCCCCCGCATTTGCGATGATGGAAGTTCAGGGGCTTGCGGTTTCACCACCGCGCGCCCACCCAGGACTTCCCGATGATTGCAGCTTCATCCAGCGCGGAGGGCCCGGTCGCATCCGGTGCGGCTCCACTCGTTTCGTTTGACAACGTAGTCAAGGAGTACACCAACGAAGGCGAGCGAGTGCGCGCCCTCGATGGCGTCTCTTTCCACGTGGGCGCGGGACGTTTCGTTGCCCTAATGGGGCGCAGCGGCTGCGGCAAGTCCACGCTGCTGCACCTGGCCGGCGCGCTGGACTTTCCTTCCGCGGGCACGGTGCGCCTGGAAGGAGCCGCAACCAGCGCATTAAACGAAGCCGGTCTCACGGCGCTGCGACGGCAGAAGGTAGGGTTCATCTTTCAGTCGTTTCAGCTTTTGCATACCTTGAGTGTTGTGGAAAATGTGGAGGTGCCGCTGCTGCTTGCCGGCGAGCCTCATCCGCGAGCGCGTGCTTTGGAGGTTCTGGACGCAGTCGGTCTGGGTGGCATGGCGCAGCGCATGACGCATCAACTCTCCGGCGGCCAGATGCAGCGGGTGGCAATTGCGCGCGCCCTGGTGCACGGGCCGCGCGTGCTCCTCGCCGACGAGCCTACGGGGAACCTCGACACGGCCACCGGCAACAGCATTCTTGAGTTGCTGAGCAGCATCTGCGGGCAGCGCGGCGTAACCATCCTGATGGCGACGCACAGCGCAGAGGCGGCTGCTGTCGCCGATCAAATTGTTCGCATGCGTGACGGGCGCATCCTGGAAGGACCAGGGTAGATGGGCCGCTGGACACTGCTTTACCGGCTCATTCTGCGGCCGCTGTTCCGGCAGCCGGGGCGGGCGCTGCTCATCGTGTTTGCCGTAGCCCTGGGCGTTGCGGCGGTGGTGGCCATCGACCTGGCCGGCGATGCGGCGGCAGGCTCGTTCCACTCCTCGATGGAGACGCTGGCGGGGCGCAACGATTTTGAGGTGACGGCTGCCGGCGGCGTGCCGCAACAGGTGACGGCGCAACTGGCAAGGCTGCCCTATGCGCTGGAGGTGAGCCCGCGCATTGAAGATCGTGCCACGGTGGCGGAGACGGGGCAATCGGTTCCACTCATCGGGGTTGATCTGGTGGCGGAGGCCATCCGCACGCAGAACGTGGCCGGCGCGCAACAGGTTGCGGACCAGGGTTTGCGCGACCTGAACGATCCCGGCGCTGTGTGGGTGACACGGGGACTCGGCAAAAAGACCGGCGATATGCTTGCACTGCAGATCAACGATCAAACCCGCGATTACAGGGTGCGGGGGCTGATTCCGGATGCCGCCGAAGTCAGCGGCGACGCCGTGCTGATGGACCTGTGGGCGGCGCAGACGGCTACCGGCAAGCTGGGCCGCGTCGACCGCATCCTCATTCGCACCCCGTCCACGGACGACTTTGAGGCGTGGCGCGGACGCTTGCAGCAGGCGCTGCCGTCGGGTGTGCAACTGAACGCGCAGGGAGCGGAGACCGCGGCCAATCGCCGCATGCTTGCGGCGTTTCGCTGGAACCTGCGCATCCTCAGCTACATTGCGCTACTGGTAGGCGCGTTCCTCATCTACAATGCGCTGTCGGTATCCGTGGTGCGCCGCCGCGCAGAGATCGGGACCATGCGCTCGCTGGGCGCCAGCCGCAGCGCGGTGCTGCTGGCGTTTCTTGTAGAGGCGGCGGCGTTCGGCGCGCTGGGATCGCTGGCGGCACTTCCTCTCGGGCGTCTGCTGGCAGCGGCCGCGGTGCGTATGTTATCGACCACGGTGAACGCGCTGTATGTTTCCAGCCGGCCGGGAAGCATGGCCATTACCGGCGCAACAGTGGCACTGGCGTTGACGGTGGGCATTGCGGTAGCAGTGATTTCCGCGCTGGCGCCGGCCCGCGAGGCGAGCCTGGTCTCTCCCACGGAGGCGATGGCGGCGGGCCGGCGCGAGTACGACATTCGCGTGGAACGCAAGCGGGACGCATGGATCGCGCTGGCGCTGGCGGCAGCGGGTGCGGCGGCTGCGCAGGCGCCGGAGATCGACGGCAAGCCCATCCTGGGATACGCGGCGGCGCTGCTGTTTGTGGCCGCGGCGGCCATGCTGATGCCGCTGGTCGTCTACGCAACGAGC
>JAJXUS010000011.1 GCA_021782675.1 Acidobacteriota bacterium | reverse complement strand
GCCTGCCAGGACATGCAGCGAGTGCTTCCAGCCGACCCGCAGGATGAGTTGATCCAGAACCATCGGCGTGACGCCAAAGCCAAACGCCACGAACAGGCCGCTGACGCCGAAGACCAGACCCCGGCGGCGCTCAAACCAGCGGCCAATCATGGTGCGCGAGATGACGGTGAGCTGCCCTTGTCCAAAGTGGCGCACGCCCAGAAAAGCGGTGAACAGCAACAGAAATGCGAGCCACCGCGCGGACCAACCCGTATACACGACCAGAAGATGCAGCAGCCGCGGCGCCGAGGCCAGATAGACCAGCGCGAGGGCGAGGCCGAGCGGAGCGATGGTGCCCATCCGGCGTGCGCCAAATCTGTCGAGCAGCCGGCCCACAATCGGCAGCATGGCGGCGGAGACGAGCGTGCCAAACATGTAGGCCATGCTCAACTGCACGCGATTGACCGGCAGACTCTGCAGCAGGTGGCTGGTGTAGACGCTCACGCCCATCGTCTGGCCGGGAACGCTCATCACCACACCGACCGTCCCGGCGATGGCCACAATCCAGCCGTAATAAAACCCGCGGCGCTGCCACCGGAGAATGAATGTGTCAGCTTGCTCTGCAACACTTACAGGCATGGGCAATTTGCTCTAGACCGGGCGGTGGATTTGAGGGCGTGCGGGCCTCCAACGAGCGGCGGAGGATGGAATATTTCCAGAGATTCCCGACCAGTATAAACGGCTGCAAAGCGGCCGCCGGAACCATGGGACGACTGGGCTGCGCTGAAAGGTCAGCCGCCGTGGCGGATCACAAGCGCGGGTGTCTGCGGCAGGCACAGGAGCATGCGAGGCTGGGGAAACAGGCCAAAGATAAGTGCCGGATATTCTCCGGAAAAATGTGGGTTTCGCCATCTCCCGGCACACGGTCTCAACTTCTCCACACTCGTCAGGAGGGGACTAAGAGATGACTGAAGCCGAGACGTCTTCGCGCTGGTACTCCGCCGGCAGTAGAACGGTGATGACCGTCTTGCCCGGCTGACTCTCCAGGCGAATTTGGCCGTGATGCTTGTCGACGATATTTTTGGTCACCCACAGTCCCAGTCCGGTTCCCAGAGAGCCCTTCGTGCTGACAAACGGCTGGAAGATCTGGCGCTGCAAATCCTCGGGAATGCCGTGGCCGGAGTCTTCAATCGCGAGCTGAACCCAGTCGGCGCCATGCCGCTGGATGCATTCCGCATGCAACCGCAATGTTCCGGCCCTGGGTGTTGCATCGATAGCATTACTGACCAGATTGATCAGCACCTGACGGATTTCTCCGGTGATGCCCTGCAGATGCACCTGGCCACTGACCGTAACCAGCGGTTCAATCTGTTTGGCGCGAAGCTTGGCGCGGAACAGCGAAACGGTGTCGTTGAACAGGGCGCGCAGGTCGATATCGCCCAGCACTGCTTTGTCCCGGTAAAAGGTCAGAGTCTGGCGTGTGATGCTGGAGATGCGAAACAGTTGCTGATCGGCCTCTTCTAAAAGACTGCGCCCCGGCTCCGCCTGGGTATCGGTGCCGCGCAGCAGGTAAAGCAGATTGACGAGAGACTCGAGCGGATTGTTGATCTCATGCGCGATGACGCCGGCCATGCGACCCACGATCGCAAGCTTCTCTGACACGCGTAAAGATTCTTCCCGCTCCTTCTGCATTTGCACGTCGGTGCAGGTGCCAGCCCAGGCGGAGCGGGAGCGCTCAAGCCAGACGGGCACGGCGCGGACCAGATGCCAGCGATACTCGTTGTCAGCAGCGCGCAGAAACCGGCACTCGATCTCCAGCGCTTTGCCGGAGCCCAGGGCATCGCGCCAGGCGCGCCGTGTCTGCGACAGATCTTCCACGTGGATGATCGATGGGTCGCACCAGGACCTCAGTTCGCGGCCGCCAAAATATTCATTCCAACTGTCGTTGGAATAGGTCAGCTCGCCGATGGCATCGGCCGTCCACACCATCGCGGGCAGCGCATTGGTCACCTGTTGAAAGAGCTGCTCGGTCTCGCGCAGTCTGGTTTCCGCTTCAATGCGCGAGCGGTGATCCTCAAATTCCTTCAGCGCCCGCGCGACAGCGGGAATCAGGCGGTCAAGCCGGGCCTTCAGTACGTAATCCGTCGCACCGCGCTGCAGGGTTTCGACTGCCACCTCTTCGCCCAGCACGCCGGAGACAAAAATAAAGGGCAGATGCTTGTCGGTGTGGCGCACAATTTTCAGTGCCTCCAGCCCGTCAAAGTCCGGCAGGGAATAGTCGGCGAGGATGAGATCCCACGGGCGGCGCGCGAAGGCTTCGATAAACTCCGAGCGGGAGCGCGCAACCTCGACCTGCAACTGGTAGCCTGCCTGCTGCAGGCGCAGCTCCACCAGCTCGTTATCCAACGCATTGTCTTCCAGAATCAGGACGGAGAGCGGAGAGCCGCCGGCGTTGGGGCTCACCATCTATTGCGCCCTCCGGGGCATGGGCGGCGGTTCATTCACCACAGCCCAGAACACGCCGAGATCCTGGATCGCCTTGATGAAATCCGGAAATGCGACGGGCTTTACCACGTAGGCGTTGCTCCCCAGCTTGTACCCGGTCAGCACGTCCTGCTCTTCGCGCGAAGAGGTGAGCAGAACCACCGGCAGGTGGCGGAGCTCTTCTTCCTTGCGGAGCATTGCCAGCACTTCCAGCCCGTCGATCTTCGGCAGCTTAATGTCGAGCAGCACGACGGCCGGATTGCCGTGGGGCCGACTGGCGTACCGGCCGCGATAGAACAGATAATCGCAGGCCTCTTCGCCGTCGCGGGCGATGACCACTTCGTTCGCCAGACCGCTCTTTGAAAGAGCGGTGAGGCTCAATTCCAGATCGTTTGGATTGTCTTCTACCAAAAGAATGGGTCGTAACACTGCAAATATCCCCTTTGTACATTCGATCAGGACGGCAAGTTTTCAGGAACGGGCAGAGTGAAGAAGAAATCGGCTCCGTCATCCAGCCTTCCTTCTGCCCAGGTCTGGCCTCCGTGTCGCGCAACAATTCTGCGCACGTTTGCCAGTCCGATGCCGGTGCCCTCGAACTCCTCCGCGCGATGCAGGCGCTGGAAGGCTCCAAACAGCTTATGGGCATACCGGTTGTCAAACCCCACCCCGTTATCGCGAACTCGAAAAACGTACTGCTCATTGTCTCGATGAGCGCTGACATCGACCCGGGCCACGGCCCGTGGCTTTGTATACTTCAACGCATTCGATAGTAAGTTGCGCCAGACCTGACGCAACAAATGGATGTCCCCTTCCACCGTAGGCAGCGGTCCACAATCGAACTCAACCGTGCGGCCATCGAGTTCATCGGTCACAATCTCGTCCCAGACATCGTGGACGATGGTGGCCATCTCCAGCGGGCGGCGGTCAAGCCTAGTGCGGGCGATCTGCGAAAAGTTCAGCAGGCTATCAACCAGAAGCCCGGCGAACTGCGCCGACTGCGAGATCTTTGCGATGTACCGCTTGCCCTTATCGCTCAGCTGCTGGGACTCTTCACTCAATAACAGCTCGGCAAAACCGGAGATGTGCCGAAAGGGGGCGCGCAGGTCGTGCGAGACCGAGTAGGAAAATGCCTCGAGTTCCTTGTTCGAAAATTCCAGCTCGGCGGCCATGTCGGCCATCTCCTCGGCGCGCCGCAGGACGATCAGCAGCATGGCGTTGCGGAAGTCCCGGGCGGCTTCAATCTCCACGGCAAGCCACGGGCCGGAGCGGCGCTCGACGAGTTGACTCCAACTGGCGAAGGACAGGCGCGGGTTAATGCTCAGCGTGCCATCCGGCGCCTGCGTCTTTTCGAGCGGTTCCCCGGCCCACTGCACGGTCCGCAGAATTTCAGGACGAAACCAGAGAATCTGGAAGCGATGAATCTGCGACAGCGAAATGGCCATCAGGCCGCTTGCGGTGTTTGAAAGCTCTTTTGCTGCCGGATACACCGACGAAAGCTGGTCGGTCCAGAACTGATCGGGCTGGCCGGTCTCCCGCAGCCAGTCGGCAATCGCCCGCACATGCGTTTCGCCCGGCGTTTCTCCCATCAGCACGCAGGCGTCGTCGATGAGGAACGCTGCGCCGGCGGACCGGGTGAGGGCCATCACCTTGTCGGGGTGGTTGGTCAGGCCATCCAGGTATTTTTCTTCGAGCGCCATGGAGGTCAGCAGGTCGCGCTCGATCGCCTTCAGGCGAATGGTGTCGCCATACTCGGCGGTGCGGTCATTTGCCGCGATCTGCGCGGCGGCGATCCGCGTGAGCACGTCACAGGCTGACCGCACAATGTAGGGCACCGAACGGGGTTCAGCGTGGTGGCAGGAGATCATGCCCCACAGCTTGCCCTCCACCACGATCGAAAACGACATGCTGGCCGCGGTACCCATGTTCCGCATGTAGTCGCGATGAATGGGGGATACGCTGCGCAGCACGCAATACGTCATATCCAGCGGGGCCTCGCGCGGCGTGCGGGCTCGCAGCGGCGAGGGGACGTATTCAACGCTGGGAATCATGCGCGTGCGGTTCAACAGATACAACCGGCGCGCCTGCTGCGGAACGTCGGTGGCAGGAAAGTGCAGATGCAGCATCGCCGGCAGGCGGCCGCTGTTCGCTTCAGAGAGGACGGTGCCATGGCCGTCGGCATTGAAGGAATACAGCAGGATGCGATCGTACCGGGTCAGATTGCGAATCTCCCGCGTGATGGCATCACTCAGCTCCTGAATTTCGCGGATGGTTTCAAGCTGCGCGACCACGTTGACGATCGTGGTATTCAGCCTCTCGGGACTGAGCTCCTCTTCCGCGCGCTCAAACTCCGCCACCAGCCGGTGTCCGACCGAGTGCGTGATGATCTCCATTTCATGGCCGGAATCCAGGCGTATGCGACGCAGAAAATGATTCGGAGGAGCCATCTGGCGGACATAGAGCTCGTCCCGCAGTTCGGCGCAAAGGGTGTCGCCGAATAATTCCATGCAGGTGCGGCCCAGGATGCTGTCGAGTGGCCGCTGCATCCACTCCTGCGCGTTTTCACTGGCCTCGTCGACGACAAGCCGGCCGTCCGGGGCCGGGGCGAACACCAGCAAAAAACCGTGCGCCTGCACGCTGCCGGGAGCATGGATGGGCTCGCGGTCACAGTTCGTCAGGTTGACAGATGCGGTCAGCGGTGTCGCGCTCATAGACGGCCGGCGAAGGAAACTTCAAGATAAGAAAAAGTTTGATGCGCCCCGTTCACCACCTGGTTGCCATCGAGCCCGGGTGCCTCCAGCGCCTGCTGCACCGCCCGCCAGCGCTCGCCGGTTCGCTCCCCGTAGCCCAGAAAAAAGGTGTGGCCCCGACCGGCGGACCAGCCGAATTTGCGCTCCAGATGGCGGCTGATCTGCTGTCCGCCGAGAGTGGAGCCCTCGGTGACGTAGAGCGCCCCCAGCCAGGCCGCGGCCGTTGAGAGATCGGGGAGGGATGCAGGCTGGAACGGACCCGGGCGACTCGCGTCCCGGTCGCATCCCAGCGCTGCCAGGTCAGCCTCCAGCCGATGCGCCCGCTGGCGCCCGCGCCAGAGGTCGGCATATTGCGCCGGGCAATGCTTCTCCAGGGCCGCTTCGAGCGGCAACCAGGCGGCGTGCATCGCCTGCAGCACGCGACAATAGCCGCGTACTGTCATTGCCGGGGATAACAGAGCCAGCAAATCTTCCACGCGGCGGTGTTGCGCGCGCGTCTCTTCCCGTAAACGGCTGAGCACCATGCGTTCCTGTCCTTCACGGCGTGAGCAGGAGTTCGATTCGCGCCGTCTACCTTAGAGATGATTCGATCGACTGTTGAAGATTCCTGCAGACCCTGCGAACCTTGATCTGCTCCAAACGATCCCATGCAGGGGAACGCAACCAAGGGAGAGGCGGATTTCAGATTCCGTCGGCGTCGCCACACACA
Organism: Acidobacteriota bacterium; assembly: GCA_021782675.1. Lineage (GTDB taxonomy): Bacteria > Acidobacteriota > Terriglobia > Terriglobales > Acidobacteriaceae > JAKAUB01. The sequence continues at coordinate 7,154 of JAJXUS010000011.1, read as the reverse complement.
AAGACTTCCATGCCCATGGAACGGAAGCAGGCACACTTCGCGGCCAGCGCGTCCTTTGCGGCTGTGTAGCTGGGAGCGTAGGCGACCTGGATGTGGTTCGCCTTATGCCGGGCCATCATCTGGTCGCGCGTGATTCCAGGAAAGACGGCGCTCATAATGGGCCACTGCGGCGTCGTCAGATGGGAGCGGCGCTGCATCTCCGCCTCCGGCAGTGCGACACAGCGCGCCAGACCCAGGTCGGCCTTCACGCGGCCATGCTCCAAGTAGACGCGGCTCCAGACGACGTCACCCGGCTTGCTCCAACCCTGCAGGCCGCCGCCGCCGCGCCGGAAGTACATGGGTGGCTGCCGCTTGCTGACTGCGCCGCGAAACCCTCCGGTAAAATGCGCGGGCGGCGCCGCGCCGGATATCTCGAGCACCCACACGAACTGCCCGTCATACGCCTCGCCGTAGCGAAGATCATGCAGCGTGGTCTCCGGCGGCAGGCCCATCCGGCTCCAGATGCGGTTGGTCATCAGTGCGTCCACGCCGGCGCACTCATCCACTTCGTTAAAGTGCGGCAGCGCTGCGCCGGGGTATAGCTCGCGCGATCCATTGCGAGCCATGACCGGCGGCCGATCCACGTTATTCAGCAGACCCTCGGCCAGATCGGAGGCGGGCAGCAGGTCTTTCAACCCTTGCTGATACTGGATGCCAATCGCGTCACAGCCAAAATCATCGGCGATCCGCAGCGCCGCAATGTAAAGCTTGCACTGCTCAAACACCTGCGCCTCGGTCAACTCGGTGGACCCATCCTCGCCCAGTGCAAACCGCATGCCGCGCTGCAGCAGCCATCGGTAGACCTCCAGCGCCTGCGCGTCGGGTGTCTGCGTCACCTCGTAATACAGCGATGACTGGCTGAGCCGCTCTTTGAAGATTCCCATCGGATGGATCAGCTCATCGGGCAGGATGGCGTTGTACATTCCCATGCAGCCTTCATCGAAGACGCCGAGGATAGCCTGCCGGCGAAGCAGCGCCCGGGCCTCTTCGATGCCAACCTGTTCGGAGGCCGAAGCGGTGGCGCCGGGTGCGTAGACACGGACGTGAGACATATCGTGCTGCAGGGCGCCGGTTCGCAACCACGTCTCCAGCCGGTCGAGAAAGTAAGGGTCGTTGAAGTTTTCGCTCCACAGGCTGCTGTAGGCGACCTGCGCCTTGGTCAGCGATCCGTTCAGGTTCAACAGGCCGACAAGACCGGGCCACTGCCCGCTCCAGTTGGCAACGGTAAGGATGGGGCCGCGGTGCTGGATGAGCCCCGGCAGCACGTGATGCGTGTATTGCCAGACCGCCTCCGCTACCACCACAGGGGCGTCGTGCGGAATGCCGGCGAAGACCTTCATGCCGTATCGCTGGCTGTCGATGAAGCCATGCTGCTTGCCCGGATCATAGGGATGCGCGCGAATCACCTCGCACCCCAACGACCGCAGCGCGAATCCCAGCTTCTGCTCCATCTCCTGCTGGGCGGCCCAGCAGCGCTGGTTGGCGGCGGGGCGCAGATCGCCACTGGCGACCAGATAGACGGCGTTGGCGTTTGCTCGATTCATTGCGGTCTCTCACTCTCAGGCATTAGTTGGACGCTGGTTCGGCATTGTTTGGCCCGGCCGCTAGCCCTGCCGCCTCTGGATTTCCCGGCGACTGCCAGGCGAAGGAATAGCCTGCGATATACAGATACGCAAGCAGTGGAATGATGTAGGAAGCCGCGACGCTGGCGGCTTCTATGGAGATCCAGCCCATGACGGGCGTGAAGATCGCGCCTCCCAGAACGGTCATCACCAGAATGGCGCCGCCTGTTTTGGCATGGTCGCCCAGCCCGCGCAGACCCATTGCGAAGATTGTGGGAAACATAAGCGACATGAAAAAGCTGGACAGAAAAATTGCCCAGAGTCCTGTCCATCCCGGCGCCGCGACGCCCACCGCGACCAGAGCAACGTTGGCGGCTGCGTAGAGACCCATAAGCCGTGCGGGCTGCACAAACCGCATGAGCCACGCGGAGAAGAAGCCTCCCGGCCCAAATGCAATCAGTGTGCCGGTCAGAAAATATCCGGCGATCTTCTCCGGCTGATGCGTATAGGCCTGGATGTATTGGATGAAGAAGCTCCACGTACCGACCTGTGCGCCGACGTAGAGAAACTGCGCCAGAACGGCCAGCACAAAGGGCCGCTGGCGCAGGCTGCCGGCCGGCGATGCGCCGCTGGCGGGCCGTTGCTCATCGGCCAGCACGGGAAACTTTGTTTTAGCCAGCAGGATCGCCCAGAGGATGGCGAAGAGCCCGAGCGCAAGATACGGCCGCACGACACGCATCGTTTCAAAGTGGGCGTATGCTGCGTATGTATGCGTCTGCTGCAGATACCGGATGCGCGCCGGGGATAGTTCCACACCGGAAAAGATAAAGACCACGCCCACAAGCACGCCCGTGATGGCGCCCAGAGGATTGAAGGCCTGGGCAAAGTTCAACCGCCGCTCGGAGCTTTCGGGGGCTCCGCACAGCGCGATGAAAGAGTTTGAAGCCGTTTCAAGGCAGGCCAGACCGGCGGCGAGAATCAGGAGCGCTGCGAGAAAAAAGGCGTACCTTCCCACAATGGCGGCGGGCAGAAATAACAGCGCCCCGGTGCTGAACAGCCCCAGCCCCAGCAGACAGCCAGCCTTGTATCCCCGGCGCTGCATGAACCAAGCCGCCGGCAACGCCATGAGAAAGTAGCCCATATAAAAGGCAGACTGCACAAAGCCGGCCTGCAGCCGCGATAGGGCGAAGGACTTCATGAACTGGCGGATCAATACGTCATTGAGGCTGCTGGGCACGCCCCACAGAAAAAACAACGCCGTCACCAGAAAGAACGGCAGCAGCGCTCCGCCAGGAAACAGCGGCACGCTGTCGGAGCGCCGGGCCGTGGTCGATGTTTCGTGGAGGATCGGCATAGCCTGCAGGCGCTCGCTGGTCAGGAATCCTGGCGTCGAATGGAGTAGGGAGAGCGGCGCGTGGATGCGCGCGGAATCAGGGTCGCTACTGACCGGCGGCATGTTTCCCGCTACAGGTTACAAGAATCTTTCTGCTATTTTTCAAAAGATGATCCGGGGAAGCCCCAACGCGGGGCTGCGCTTCGCAGGCCACCTTGCAGAGAAAGGCAATTCTGGGATTCTTCGCTACGCTCAGAATGACAAACCCCACTCTACAGCAGCAGTGAAAATGCGACAGCGCGCAGGCGGCGTATGGGAATCGCAGGCAGGACGAACTCATGAACTCTCGGAAATTTCCGGCGCGGCGTGCACTATCGCTGGCAGTGGCCGCACTGATGGCGGCGCTTTCGCTTGCTCCCGGTGTGGCGCAGGCCCATGCGCCGCAGGTCGCCATCGCGGCGGGGCGGCTTGTGGGGGCTACCTTGAAGGGCATGCCCGAGGGAGCTGCGTTTTTGGGCATTCCGTTTGCGGCTCAGCCTGTGGGCGGCCTGCGCTGGCGGGCACCGCAGCCTGTTCCGCATTGGAGTGGCGTGCGTCAGGCGACGGCTTACGGGCCAGCGTGCATGCAGACGCCCAGCGGCTGGCTGCCCGAGATGCTCGGCATCCGCGCGATGCGCACCAGCGAAGCATGCCTCTACCTCAATGTCTGGACACCGCGGCTGCAGCGCTCCGCAAATCTTCCCGTCTTTGTGTGGATTCATGGCGGCGGCAATGTGGAAGGCTCCGGCGAATGGCCACCGCTGGGGCCGGCGTTGGCCAGGCGCGGCATCGTTGTTGTCAGCCTTAACTATCGTCTGGGCGCGTTCGGATTCTTCAGCGATTCCGCGCTCGCCGCTGCATCCTCACATCATGTCTCCGGCAACTACGGACAACTGGACCAGATTGCCGCGCTCCAGTGGGTGCAGGCCAACATCCGCAGCTTTGGCGGCGACCCCACGCGCGTGACGGTCGGCGGCCAGTCGTCCGGCTCGCTCGATGTCTGTAACCTGATGGCGTCGCCGCTCGCCCGCGGTCTGTTCCGTGGCGCGATCCTGCAGAGCGGCGTCTGCGTGGATTCCATCACACCTTCGCTGCACGACGGCAATGCGATGAGCGCGCGCCTGTTGCAGGACTTGGGCGACACGTCGCAAACACCCTTAGCGAAACTGCGGGCCATCCCGGCGGAGCAGCTTTTGCAGACGGCGGCAGCCGATCCGCATCTGGATTTTGAGCCGGCGGTCGATGGCTGGTTTCTCCCGGCGCAGCCTGCGGTCGTCTTCACGCACGGAAAGCAGGCACCGATCTCCGTGCTTGTGGGCAGCACCAAAGACGAGGTCACGATCTTTGCCAGTCCGCTGGTGCATGGCACGGCGTACCGGCCAAAGACGCTGGCGGAATATCACCAGTGGCTGACGCGGGAGTTCGCAAGATTTGCGGATCAGGTTTTCGCCGCGTATCCCGCGGCGTCCGATGCGGCAGTGCCTGCGGTCTTCAACCGCATGTTTACGGACTATGACTTTGCTTTCGGGGCAACCCTGCTCGCAAAGGAGAACGCGCACGCGGGGCACCCGGCATATCTTTACAACTTCACGTACGTGGGCGCCGGACCGTTCGCGGAGTTGGGCGCATTTCACAGCGAAGAGAATATGTTTTTGAGCCAGCGCTACTGGACGAGCTGGGTCGCGCAGCCGTCTGACCGGGCGATGTCCGATGCGATCCTTGGCTATTGGGCAAACTTCATCCGTACCGGCTCGCCGAACGGCAGCGGCCTGCCGCACTGGCCGCGCTACACGGCGGCTGCGCCACTCTGCGAAAGACTCGGCCGCCATATCCATCCGGAACCGGTGCCGCAGGTGGAACACTACCCCGTGTTTCAGCAATATCTGGACGCTCGTCTGCAACAATTGCACTGATCGCTGCTGCAACACCGGCCACGGAGCTTCGCATGACCCTTGCCTCGCGCCTGATTCTTTCGCTCACACTAACAGCCTGGGTGTCGGCCAACGCTGTGGAGGCCAATGGAAAGTCGCACTTCACGCTGCAACAGGTGATGAGCGCGCCGTTTAACTCCGGACTGACGGCAGCGCCCGCTGGCGGCAAGCTGGCGTGGCTCTCGAATGCCGAAGGACGGCGCAATGTGTGGGTGGCGATTCCTGGCGCAAACGGTAAAGGCTACAGCGCTCACGCCATCACGCAATACAGCAAAGACGACGGGCAGGAGATTTCGGACCTGTCGTGGTCGGCCGATGCGATGTCCGTTGCCTACACACGCGGCGGCGACGCGGATGATCCGGAGAAGATGGCGCCCAATCCGGCGCTGCTGCCGCAGGGTGTGACGCAGCAGGTTCTTGTAGCCTCGCTGGATGGCGGAGCGCCGCGAATGATCGGCCCGGGCCACTCCGCTGTGTTCGCTCCGGTGGGCGCGCGGCTGGCGTGGATTCTCGACGGACAAATCTGGGCGGAGGATTTGTCTGCGCCGTCGCCGCATCCGGCGCAGTTGCTGCATACGCTCGGCGTCAGCGAGAACCTGACGTGGTCCCCGGACGGCACGCAGCTTGCGTTCGTCAGCAATCGCGGCAGCCACAGCTTTATCGGCGTCTACTCGTTCGCCAGCAATACACTGCGGTATCTCGATCCGGGCACCGACCACGACCGCTATCCCGTCTGGTCGCCGGATGGCCGGCAGATCGCGTTCATCCGCGTGCCCTACTCCAAGCTCGAAAATTTCGATCGTCCGCAGCGTAGCGGGCGGCCCTGGTCCATCCGGGTGGCGGATGTTTCGACGGGAATGGGAAAGCAGGCGTGGCGAGCGCAGCACGGGCCGGGCAGCGTGTTTCATGAACTGGACAGCGGCCGCCAGCTCTTCTGGGCCGCGGGCAATCGGCTGATCTTTCCGTGGGAGGGTGACGGCTGGATGCACCTCTATGCCGTACCCGTACAGGGCGGCGCGGCAAGAGCGCGCACACCGGGGCAGTTTGAGGTCGAAGGCGCAGCCTTGAGCCCGGATCGGCAGCACATTGTTTACGTCTCCAATCAGAATGACGTCGACCGCCGCCATCTCTGGACCTTTGCCGCAGACGGCGGCACGCCCCAGCCGCTCACGCACGGGGACAGCATTGAGGCCACGCCTGTCTACACCAGCGACAATAAAACAATCGCGCTGTTGCACGCGGACGCCCGCATTCCCATGGAGCCGGTCGTCCTCGGCGCGGGCGGCCACCTGACCGATCTTGCGCCCGGCACGCTGCCTGCCAGTTTTCCTGCGGCGCAGCTCGTCACGCCCGAGCCAGTCATTTTTAATGCCACGGATGGATGGCGCATTCACGGGCAGCTCTTCCATCCGGCCGATGATGCTGGATGCGTTCGTCACCCGGCAGTGGTCTTTGTACATGGCGGCTCGCAGCGGCAGATGCTGCTGGGCTGGCATCCCATGGGCTACTACGCCAACTCCTACGCACTGAACCAATATCTGGCCAACCACGGCTACATTGTGCTGTCAGTGAACTATCGCAGCGGCACCGGCTATGGGTTGAACTTTCGCGAAGCGACGGATTACGGTCCGACGGGCGCCAGCGAGTTTCGCGATGTTGCCGGGGCTGCGCTCTATCTGCGCGGCCGCTGCGACGTGGACCCCGCGCACATCGGCATCTGGGGTGGAAGCTGGGGCGGCTTTCTGACGGCGCTGGCGCTGGCGCGAGCTTCCGATCTGTTCGCTGCGGGCGTAGACATGTCGGGCGTGCATGACTGGAACATCGACAACCCGCACAACTTTGACATCTCCGACACGGCGGCCGACCCTGACGCGCGCTGGCGGCTGGCGTGGCGGTCTTCGCCGCTGGCCGATGTCGATCGCTGGAGATCTCCCGTGCTGTTGGTCCAGGGCGACGATGACCGCGATGTGCCGTTTCTGCAGACTGTGGAGCTGGCGGCGGCGCTGCGCCAGCGGCACGTGACCGTGCAGACGCTGATCTTCCCTGACGAAGTCCACGACTTTCTGCTGCATCGCGACTGGGTTGCGGCCTACGCGGCCTCGGCGAAGTTCTTCGATCAGCAGTTGAAGGCCGCACCGGCGGGCCGTTTCTCGACCCACTGAGACTCGCGCCAGCCGCTCGTCCCCAGGAGCTACAAGCAGATCCCCTGCGGGGATGACAGCCAGAACAACAAAAGCTTTTGCCTTTGCG
>JAJXUS010000433.1 GCA_021782675.1 Acidobacteriota bacterium | reverse complement strand
GCCATCGTCACTGGCGCAGCGACTGGCATCGGCAAAGCCATCGCCACTGGAATGGCCGCGGAGGGGGCTGCGGTCGTGATCGACTATGTCGGGACGCCTGACATGGCCAATGCTGTCGTCAGCAGCCTCCGAGGCAAAGGCAGTAGCGCGCTGGCGGTCGAGGCTGATGTTTCCAATCCGGATCAGGTGAATGCGCTCGTCGCCCAGACCATCAAGACCATGGGGCGCCTCGATATTTTTGTGAACAACGCCGGCATGGAGTCGAAACATCCGTTCACGGAATATCCCTTCGAGTTATGGCAGAAAGTGATCGCGGTGGATCTGACGGGTCCATTTTTGTGCGCGCAGGCAGCGGCGAAAGCCATGATCCAGCAAGGAAGCGGCGGTCGCATCCTCAACATTTCTTCCGTGCATGAGGATTTGCCCATGCCGACCAATGCGCCGTATTGCGCGGCCAAGGGCGGTCTCCGCATGCTGATGCGAACCATCGCCGTTGAGCTGGCGCCGCATAAAATCACGGTCAACAACATCGCACCCGGCGCCATCTACACGCCCATCGATGCGGATGTGGAAGCGAGCAGGAAGATTGAAGCCACGTTGATGGCGGAAATTCCGCTGGGCCGTTGGGGTAAGCCGGAGGAGGTAGCGGACCTCGCCATTTTCCTCGCGTCCGATGCTGCCGGCTATTGCACTGGCAGCACCTTTTTTATCGACGGCGGCATGCTGCGCCAGTCCGGCAGCTTGTAGCTAACGGAGTGGCTGCGTCGCGAATTCTCCGCCGCGGCCCTCCGCAACCTAAACCTTGATCGACGAGCGCAACTGCGGCGAAGCTCCATCCGCAAGATGAATCGACGGATTCGTTCGCAGAATTTCCATCACCGCCGTCACCATGCGATCGTCCATCGCCGAGGCCTGCCGCAGCGGCACGGGATAGTGGACCACGACTTCCAATCCCGTTGCGACCAGGCGCAGCCGCGTATAAGGCTGCGGGGCGTCGATATGCACTCCAAGTGACTGTTCCAGCCCGGCGTGTTGACGTTCCAGTGCTGGCTTGTACTCCGCATAAAGCGTATCGGCGCTGTCCCGCAACGCCTTTTCCGCCAGCGCAACGTCGCTGTCTGCGCGGATCGGTAGTCCAATCTCCCGCCACATGTATTCCGTTCCAGGAAATTGTTTGAACAGCGGACTGGTCTGGAACAGCACCGAATTCGGGAACACGATGATGCGGCCCGTCGGCGTCAGCTCGATGCCGCTTCCCGCTAACTCCATCAGGTAAAACCGCACCAGGCCAATGTCGACCACATCCCCTGTCACGCTGTTCGCCCCGTTGTACACCACCGTCACTCGATCGCCCACGCGCACTCCATAACGGCCGACCAGGAAGAAATACGCCGCCACCGACAAAATCACGGTCTGCAACGCCACCGCGACACCCGCGGTAATCAAGCCCGCATACGTGGCCAGCGAACTAAAGTCGCTGACAAATCCCAGCAGGATCACCACAAACATGCAGAAGCCGGTGATCACTCTTCGCAGCACCAGGAACTGACGCCGGCGTCGCGCATCGCGAATATAGCGGAACGTCGCTCGCCGCCATAGTTCTGAAAACAGCCAGATCAGTCCCAACGCGATCAGCAGTGTCGCAACCCGCAGCAGCAATGATCGAAAAATATGGTCGTACTCGTTGTCGACAGAGTCCTGCAATTGCTTCAGGTTTGCCTGGCTCTGATCCATCAGGATCAGTTCCTGGCTCAACGGAATCGTGGCATCGGAGAGCTGCTTGAAATGCTGCACCAGTTGAGCCGTCGCCTGTTGCTGCTGCTTCGGCGTCTCCTGCGATACGGCGGAGCTGCCGTCCGATCCTGCGCCCGCAGAAGCTGCCGGTCCTGCCGCTGCATTGTTTACACTTGGATTCGCGCCCGCTCCGCTCCCGTTTGCCGGCTGAGATCCCGTACCCGTCGGCCCCGCCTGCGCCAGTTGGATGCGCCCCTGTTGCAGCGTCGACCGCAAGGCCACCAGCAACGGCGCCCGCAGATGCTCGGTCGAGATCTGCAATCGCGTCGTCTCATCCTTCAGTTGATCCAGCGAGTGCAGCGCGCTCACCAGGCGGATCAACTCCCCCATCTGCCCGACCAGTCCTTCGTTGCTCGTTCCTCCAAAATTCGGAAACTGGATCTGAGGCACCGTGACCGCGCTCTTGGCCCTCGGCTTCTCCGTCGTCGGGCCCACTGGAATTGCCGCCGTCGGCACCGTCCGCTGCAATGCGCGAAGCTTCGTCGTCAGTTCAGTCGCCACTCCGTTGGCAGCGTCGGTCGCGTTCACAAATGAAGTCAACTGCTGCAGATTGCCCTGCAGCGCCTGCGCCAGCGCGATCTGCCCCTGCAGTGTGTCTCGCTGGGACTCGAGAGCGGCACGATCCTTCGCGCGCGCGCTTGCAATCCCCCGGTTGATCGTTTCCAGTTGTGTGTTCAAGCCTGCCAGCTCTTGATCCACGTTTTGCTGCACCTTCAAAAGGTTCTGCGCATCCACCGTACCCGCGCCGCCTGCCTGCGATGGCACTGACTTGTTGGAAGAATCCGCAAGCAGCGCCGCCTGCGCCAGCGCCGACTTGAACTCCAGGTCGACTACACGCCGAGCGATGTCCTGGCCGTTCTCGACAAACAACTGGTCGCTCGGCACCACCGCGTACGCGTCCGCACCCGCCCACAAACGAGACCATTGCAGCACGCGATTTACATGGTTCAGCACTTGCGACTCGCCGTTGGGCGCCATCTCTTCAGGCATGTTCTGGATTGGTGTCGGCGTCGCCGGCCCAGTCAC
>JAJXUS010000432.1 GCA_021782675.1 Acidobacteriota bacterium | reverse complement strand
GGTCTAAAGGAACGCCTTGGCGGTTCCCGGGTGGCACCCCTGCGCCTCGCAGGTGGCCGGCCCCTGGTACCCGTTCTTCTCGATGTACGCCTTGCCGGGACGTGGAATGAGTGCGTTAACATAGACGACCCGTCTGACGCTCCGTGCCGCCGCGATCAGCGGCAGGAAGTTCCCTTCGTTCGAGGTCCCGACGACCACAACTTGCCCCGTGATGCCCTGAAGCGCTTTGACAAAGGCTGATGCGCGATCTTCGTTAGGCGTGTCGGAGCCCTGCACGGAACTATGCACGAGCATCGACGGAAAGCCGCGACTCTCCAATGCAGCAATGATGGGGGCATAGGCTTTCTCCAGTGCCCTATCCACCGGACCGCCCGCAACGCCGGAAACGTGGAAAACAAACCTTGTTGGAGCATTCAGCCTAGCCGCTACGCCCTGCGTTGCCATCCACGCCATCGCCGTCAGTCCAGCCGTCAAGAAAGTTCTTCGCTGAATCTTCATTCACTCCTCCCGACCGCTGAAAGCTCCTGTAAATCAAGGGAGCCTCAATCTCCGTCATGATCGAGTACCTGTTGCTCACCCGAAACTTGTTCGACAAGCCGTCGCTATACTGGCCACCATCGGAATATCGCAATTCCCGCCGGAACCGTCACAAGCAGCGCGAGGATCAGCCACGCCGCCGGATGCGCAAAATTGAACGTCCATCCCACTCCAACTCGCTTCCCCACCAGCAGCGCTGGATCCTGCGGGTTGTAATAGAAGATCCCTCCGTGCCAGCACTTATCCGGCGTGACCTCGCCACGAGGCGCGTCCGGCCGCTGCATGCGCCGCACCGCAATCACCGTCAGCACGACAATGACGGTCATCATCCCGCCAGCGAAGCCAACGAACTGCCCCAGCGGGAAATAATGCAGCGGCAGCAGCCCCATCATGGTGAACAAGCCGCCCACCATCCACGCCCAGCCAACCAGGGTCACCACGACCGGGGAGTTCCATGCGCTGCGTCGCGCGCCCCACCACGCCGCCAGCGCGATAGCTACCATCATCAGCGTCAGCGCACAGCCAACCACCAGCGGAGCGTAGACGCCCATCGCCGTCCGCTCCGCCAATCTGTTCGGCGCGCTCTGCAAATCCCAATGCATCGGAAACCGCTCCGGCAGTTGCGCCCGGTGTGCGTGCAGATACGCCGCAGTCGCCGCCAGTGCGCCCAGCGGAACTGCCAGTAGCGCCACCAGGATCGGCGTCCAACTTCGGGTCGCATCCGAATCGCCGACCGTCAACTCCGCGCTCCGCACCCGCGCCGCACAGCTCGCCGCCCGCGGCATACGGTTGAACATCCGCCATACATTCCAGCCGCCCCCCAGCACCACCGCCAGCCAAAATCCGATATCCCAGATCCAGAACGGATGAGTCACCAGCGGCAGCAGCAGCGATCCCGCCACCGCCGCCACTGTCCACGGCAACAGCCGCAACTCGTACTCCCGTACCAGCGCCGGCCGCTCGCGCTCGCGAAACTCTTCCGTCACCGTCGCGCCAAACAGCCGCTCGCGCCGCGACAGCCACGGCACCACGTGCCACAGCGTCACCACCAGCGCCACCATTATCGGCATAAACCATCGCACGGCGATCATGAGCCCGCCAATCTTTCCGCCAACCCGCGCAGTTCACGCGCTAGTGCGCCCGCGCTCGCTCCCTCGGCCCGCACCTCTGCGGTCAGTTCCCGCAGCCGCCGCCGAAACATCTCCATCCGGTTCCGGCTCGCGCCCTCCCGCGCCGTGCGCTCCACCACCGTGGCGCGCCGCCCGTGCCGCAGATCCAGCCATCCTTCCTCGGCCAGTTCGCGATACGCCAGCGCCACAGTATTGAAGGTGATCCCCAGTTCGATCGCCAGCCGCCGGACCGAGGGTAGCGCATCGCCCGGGCGCAGTTCGCCCTCTACGAGGCTCGCGCGCAGCCCATCGACAATCTGTCGGTACACGGCGACCGGCGATTCTACGTCGATCCGCAGCCTAGTTGTCTTTCTGGTCATCTGTGCACTGTCCATGTACAGTGTACAGCTTCTCGGGCATTCGTCAACACAATGAAGAGAAACCTCCGAACCCGGACCTTGCCTTCAGAAGGCGTACTGCTGCAGAGGAATGTCACGTCGGGGGCCACGGGGGCGGCACCACAACAGTCCTGACGGAGTCGCAGATCGCGGTGCGGCTGCATCCGTGTACTGCGCTGAAGCATATGGCAGTTGGCGATAAAGCGGCGGGTGTACGGCACGGTGTACGTTCGGGGACGTCCTGTGCTTACCCGGTCAAGCCTTCTGATTTCGCCCGCGATAAAAGGCGATCAGGTCCATGGACTTTGGCGGCGCTGCGTCCAGCTGTCGTAGCATCGTGGTGATCTGGCCGCGATGATAGGTGCCGTGATTAACCAGGTGCTGAAGCATCTGCCAGAGCACGTCCGACTGGTCGTTACCGCGAAGGTCCTGGTACTCGATGGTGCGCTCCACAGCTTCCGGCCCCAATCTGGCGAGTTGTTCACGCATCTCGCATTCCAGTTCGACCCACTCCTTGCGGGCTGCGTCGACATCGGGGAGGCGGTCCGGGTTCTGAAGTCCCTGCGGCTTTTCGCCCTTCAATCGTGTGATCCAAATGCGCTCGGCGGCGCAGATATGCGCCACGGTGTCGCGTATTGAGCTGAAGCTGTTCCCCATGGGACGGGTGAACTGCTCTGGCGTTATCGCAGCTACGGCGTCGAGCACCCGGTCGCGCGCCCAGTAGTGATAGTCGATGAAGAGGCGGAGATCGTCGTAGGTCATCAGGTTCAGTTTAGGACTTTG
>JAJXUS010000431.1 GCA_021782675.1 Acidobacteriota bacterium | reverse complement strand
CAGGCTCGGCGCAACGTCGGTCTTCGTCATCGGCTCAACCAGCCTGGGCCTCCCAGGCGGCTCGCGGGGCTTCGACGGCAGGAGCATGCCACTGCGGCTCCAGCCGCAGATCTTCCAGCAGCAGGCGGGACGAAATGCGTGCCGACTCGAAGATTACCGGAAGGCCGCTGCCGGGATGCGTGCCGCCACCCACAAGATACATCCGTTCCGCATCCTCAAAGCGATTATGTGGGCGCAGATGCAGCATCTGCCGCAGATTGTGCGCCATGCTGAAGGTGGCTCCGCGATGAAGCCCGAATTCGCTTTGCCAGCCTGCCGGCGTGATGCGCCGTTCGACGCGAATCCGCTTTTCAACTCCGGTGATGCCCACCTTTTCCAACTGGCGCAGCGCCAGTGCGCGGAATCGCACTTCTTCCCGGCGCCAATCGACCTGCGGGTCCTGATGCGTGACAGGCAGCAGCACGTAGAGCGTGCTGTGCCCGGCCGGTGCAAGCGACGGATCCGTCACGCAGGCGTTCTGCACATAGAACGAAGGGTCATCGGAGAGCTGGTGCAGCTCCTCAATGTCGCGCAGATTCTGGCGATAGTTTTCCGCCAGAAAGATGGTGTGGTGGGAAACGTCATCGAAGCGGCCCTCGATGCCCAGGTACAGCATGAAGGTTGAGCACGAGTAGCGCTTCTTATCGATGGTGCGGTTGGTCCAGCGGCGCCGGTTTTTCTCTGGGACCATGCGCTTGATGGCTTCAGCAAAGTCAGCATTGACGACGACCGCATCAGCACTAAGTTTTTGCTGCGCGGTGCGCACGCCCACGGCCCGGCGTCCATCGAAGAGAACCTCTTCGACCGGTTCATCGAGGAGGATTTTTGCACCCAGATCTTGCGCCACACGCGCCATCGCCTGCGACACAGCGCCGCAACCGCCGATCGGATGGAAGACGCCATGTTCATATTCAAGGAACGACAGGATGCTGAACAGGCTGGGGCATGTGAACGGGGACATCCCCAGATACTTTGACTGGAAGCTGAACCCGAGCCGGATGCGTTCGTCGGAAAAGTGCGATTGCAGGTCACGGTCCAGCGATCGCCAGGGCCGCAGAAGCGGCAGCAGCCGCAGCATGCGCGGGGTGATCAGGTCTGTCCAGCTCTCAAAGGGAGATTCCAGACAGGGCACGAAGCGCTCAAGCTTTTCGCGGTTTTCCCGCAGAAAGGTGTGCAGTCCAGCGGCATCGTCGGGCGCCAGCGCGGCGATGCTGCGCTCCATCCGCGCAACATCCGCAGTCGCCAGCAATTCGCCGCCTGCTCCGAAGACCAGCCGGTATTGCGGATCCAGCCGGACCATGGGAACTTCCTCATCCAGGTTGCGGCCGGCGGCGGCAAAAATCTCGCGGAGGACGCGAGGATAGAGGAAAAATGTCGGGCCACAGTCGAAGCGGAATCCATCGGCGGTGATCGTGGAAGTACGTCCGCCGACCTGACGGCGCTTCTCAACGACTGTTACGTCCAGGCCTGACTTCGCCAGCAGGATGGCGGAAGCAAGTCCGCCAGGTCCCGCGCCCGCGATAACTACGCTCTTCTTTTCTTTCATCGGTTACGTGGCTCTACCCAGGTATGCTGCGATTGAATCGTTAAAACGTGGAACTGACAACCCCATTAAACCGTGTTCAATGCGGGATCGGGCAAAATCCATCGGCCGTCCGCAGTGGAATAGAGCATAAATTTTGCTGGGATGAAGATGGCTTCGGCCGCAAACCGGGAAGAAGCCGCGGGAGTGTTGAAAAACGCGGCCGAATGAATCAAGGCTCCTGCGGGGCGCAGGAGCCTTCTTTTTCACCGGATGGCAACTAAATTCCGGAGCGAGCGGCGACTTGCATGGCTACGGAGCAAAGCCGGTCAGGGAGCGGTGCCCAACTGATACTTCAGAGATGCCAGCGCCAGCTCGTATTCAAAGCGTGCATTGACATTTTCGATGGCCGCCTGCGTTTGCGAAAGTTGCGCCTGGCTAAGTTCGACGATCGAGCTCAAACCAAGGCGATAGCGGGCACTGGCGAGCTTGAGAGCCAGATTCGAGGCATCCAGGTATTTCTGGGTGACACCGATCTTCTGATACGACGTCGATGTCTGCATCCAGCCATCGCGCACGTCGCGGACAATGCGATCGCGCAGGTCGCGCATCCGCTCCTGGGTGGCCTTCTCCCGGTCTTTCGCCTCATCTGCCTCGGCAGAAAACAGAAATCCGTTGAAGATGGGCACCTCAACGTTGGCGCCAATTGAGCCGAACCAGTTGCTGTTAAAGTAGCGGTCATCGCGGATCGGAGTGCCACCGACCACACCCATCGTGCTGAGGGTGGGCAACTTTTGCTCCCACTGGGCCCGGCTGTATTTCTTGTCGGCGGAGTATTGGTAGTTGAGCGCCAGCAGATCGGGGCGCTGCTTGAGCGCCATCTGCACCAGCGCATCCGCATCGGGCGGCGGCAGCAGCACTGCCTGGGAGCTATCGACGGGATGATAGGTGACCGGATGGTCAAACCCCATGACAGAGGTGAGAGCGTTGATCGCTTTGGCGTATTGCGTCTGGGCGTCCAGCAGCAGCAGGTTTGCCTGGGCAACGTTTTGTTCCGAGAAAGCCAGATCGACGTCGGACCTCAGCTTATTGCGGGTCAATTCCGTGATCTGCTCATTGGTGGTGTTGCGCGTGTCGACCGTTTGCTGCGCCAGCTTGACGACGTCTTCCGCCTCCAGGGCGTTGTAAAAGGCCTGATCGGTCACCAGGATAATGTCGAGCTGGCTGGCGATGGAGTTTTCCTTTTGCGCCTTTTCAGCCAGCTTCGAGGAAGAAATC
>JAJXUS010000430.1 GCA_021782675.1 Acidobacteriota bacterium | reverse complement strand
CCGGGTTGATGAGTCCCTGCCCGGTCGTGTAGTTCTTCTGCTGATTGATAAGAGCCAGCATGCCCGCAAACACCGGCGTGGCAAAGCTGGTGCCGCCGGCCAGCGTCAGGTAGTTGCCGCCCGAGGTGCTGTCGCGGAAGCCGCTGTTGCAGCTCGCCGCCTGTGCCGGGGTTGGAGGCGTTGCGTTCGGGTTCGCCGGCTGCCACGCGCTTGTGTCGCTGGTGCAGTAGAGATACGCGACGTAGTTTGGCGAGGAGTAGAGGGAGATGTCCGGCACATCGCGCACGCCGTCCGCGGGAATGCCGGGAACGTTCTTCTGCCAGGCTGGCTTCGTTTTGAAAATCGCGCTCTTGCCGCCGCCCGAGGCACTCAGGCCATAGGTGCTGGAGTCGTCGTTCCACGTGACCTCAGGCAGCCACTGCAGCGCAGAGGTAATTACGTCGCTGCTGGCCTTGGCCGCCCAGTACGCCGTGCCCGCCGTGTAGTAGTCCGGGCTGTAGGTGATGCTTGACGTGAAGTAAGCCGTGTTGGGATTGTTGATTTCCGTTCCGCCCACGCCGGTGACGTAAGGGCTGCTCGCCGGGTAGTTCACAGCCAGCGCCTGCTGCTGCGCCGTCGTCAGGCTGCTCACGCCGTTGCACGAGGTCGAGCCCTGGTCGCCCGAAGCAGACAGAATCGTCTGTCCCTGCGCCGCCGCCTGCTGGAAAACCGGCTCCATAACGTTCTGGTAATTCAAGTTGTTCCCGATAACGACCGTCTCGCAGGCGCCGTAGCTCACGCTGATGATGTCGCCGATCTTCTGGTCCACCGCGTAGGTGATCGAGTCAAACACGCCATTGCTTGTCGTGCTGTTGCCGGAGTAGACAAAGTAGATGTCCGCGCCGGGAGCCATGGCGCTCGACCATTCCAGGTCAAGATCGGACTCGCTTTCGTCGCCCGAGATGATCGTCGCCGCTCCCGTGCCGGGCACCAGCACCTTCGTGGGGTCCTTTACGGCCAGCCCGGCAGCCTTCTGGAAGTTCTCAATATCGCTGACCACGATGTCCGACTGGCCCATGATGGCGATCGTCTGCCCCGTGCCGTCAAAGCCGCCGGTCACCGTGCCGTTCGGGTCGTAGGCCTTCTTGATGTCCCCCGGCGCAAAGAACACATTGCCCGAGATGTACGACGTAAACGCCGGGTTCGCAACCGGAGCCACGCGCGCGGCGTGCATCGAGCGCGGCTTGAAGTCGCTCAGATTCCTCACGCCCTCGACCACGGGAGCAATCGCAGAAGGCATTGAGAGCGCCGATGCAGGGCCAAAGTGCGTTGTGCCGTTGATCTTGTAGAAATGCATCTGCGTCCGGAACGCCTGCTCCACCTGGCCCACGGTGCCGGAAAAGCGGATCATGTTCCGGCTGCGCGCCGTGTAGTCCACCTGGAAGCCCTGCTGCTGCAGCCAGACGCGCACCTTGTCGATGTCCGTCTGCGCCATGCCGAAGCGGGCCGCGAACTGGTCCGGAGTCAGCCACTGGTGATACAGCGGCGAGGCCGGGTTCTGCTGTGCGGCCAGCAGGGCCTCCAGATCAGCCTGCTGCGCTGCCGAACGGTTGAAGACGATGGCGATGCTTTCGAGGCGGGTGGCGGCGGGCATCGGACCCGCGTCAAACTGCGCCTCCATCTGCGGCCCGCCTTTCAGAGCGGACATTTCGTTGGTTACTTCAGAGCGAATGCGCGGCGCCGGAGCCTGCGCGGCAAAAGCCGTCGCAGCCATCGCGCAACCGGCAATCCATCCGCCTAACCGAAGCCACTTTTTCTTTGAGAGTGTAAGCATCGTATTCATAGCCATCCTTGTAAGGTGGAGCCTGTCAAGTCCAAACATGCTAGCACGGACAGATTGCTTCCGTACTCGGGAGTCGAGGAGCCTTGCCAAATCGCGCTGGAGTCATTTCCGGGGCAGAAATGAGAAATAAGCAAGGCAACGAACATCGTCCATCCGTCGCGCTTCGCCGGAGCGGCCTCCAGAAGAAAACACACCTATCTATTCATCATAGACACTGATTCTCGCTCAGAGTTGCCCGGAAGGCGTGCCACTTTCGTGGCATGCGAATAAGGCGCTCAGCAGGCGAAGGGCTCCGGGCTTACCAGTTCCAGGCTCGGCGCTGACTTGCGCGGCGCAACAAACCGGTCCGCGCGCCAGGCAATCGCAAGCCGCTCGCGGCCCAGCAGCTTGCGAATCTGGCCGCGCGCATGTTCGGTCCAGGGGCCGTTCCGGTCCAGGCGCACGTAGGTCTGCCAGTGCCGCAGCGCTGCCCGGTACTCGCCCTTGCGCTCATAAGCCAGCGCCAGGTTGTAGTGCGCGTCGGCGTAGTGCGGGGCCAGGGCCACGGCCTGCCGGTAGGCCGCTATCGACTCATCCAGCCGCTCCAGCTCGTCCAGCACGTTGCCCAGGTCAAAGAACGCCAGCACGTACCCCGGGTCCGCTTCCGTGGCGCGGCGATAGAGCGCCTCCGCCCGCCCGTACTGGCGCAGATGAAAGTGGATGGTTCCCAGATTGATGCAGGCCGGCGCGTACTCCGGGTCCCGCGCCAGAATCGCCTCATAGAGATCGATGGCACTCTGCTTTTCGCCGCTTTCCTCCGCCTGCACCGCGGCCAGAAACCGCTCCTGCACGCTCTGCGCGCTGGCCGGCTTGCGCAGAGCGCAGGGCTGCGGCGTCTCCGGGTCTCGCCCAAGCCGCTCAAAGTCGAAGAGAAACTGCCGCCGGATCGGATCGACCATCGCGCCCTCGCAGCGGAACGCAAGCCGCGTCCCGGTCCGCACCAGGCTCGCCTCAAGCATCGGATTCATAAGGCCTGCCA
>JAJXUS010000429.1 GCA_021782675.1 Acidobacteriota bacterium | reverse complement strand
CGCTACAGGTCCATCCGCTTGAACTTCCACTCCGGCACGGCGCGGATGATGCGCATGATCCAGCGCCAGAACCAGGGTGTGTAGAGCACGTCGCGGCGTTTTTCGATGGCGCGCTGGATATCCTGTGCGACCGCTTGCGGCGTGACGAAGAGCGGCCCCTGCGGCAGGTGCGCGGTCATCGGCGTGGCCACGAAGCCGGGCTTGATGGTGAGCACGTGCACGCCCTGCCGGTCCACGCGATTGCGCACGCCGGCCAGAAAGGCGTTCAGCCCGGCCTTGGCGCTGCCGTAGATGTAGTTGCTCTTGCGGCCGCGGTCGCCGGCCACGGAGGAGATGACGGCGATGACGCCGCTGCGCTTCTCTGCAAAATAGTTGGCCAGGCATGTGACCAGCGATGCGGCTGAAAGAAAGTTCGTCTGCAGGCTGCGCGCCGCTTCGGCAAAGTCTTCTTCGCCGCCGGCTTGATTGCCGAGCGAACCGTGTGCGATCAGGGCGCAGTCCAGGCCGCCCAGCGCCGCGACGGCGCGCTCCAGCATAGCCGCGTGCGCTGCGGTGTCGTCCAGCTCAGCGGTCTCGGCAAACACTGCCGTCGCGCCGCGCGTCGCCAGATCCTGCGCCACGGCATCGGTATGCGCCGGGTTGCGGGCCACCAGATAAAAGCGCACGCCGGAGGGCGCGAGCAGGCGCATCCACGCCTGCGCCATGGCACTGGTGGCGCCAAAGACCGCGATGCGGTGCAGGCCGCCCTCACCGGCGGGCAGGCGGTCGCGCCGGTGATTACGCATCGGCGGTCACCCGTTCCCAGAAGGCCGAAAGAAACGCCGGGTCGCGATACTGCGCAAACTGCTGCCACTGCGGATAGAAGGCGCGGAACTGCGGGCCGGTCATGCGCGCGTCCTTGGCCGGGTAGAGCCGCCCGCCCAGCTCGCGCGTCATCTCAGCCAGCCGGTCAAACAGCGGGAAGGTCACGCCGGGCTTGATGGCGATATCGAGCGCGAGCGTGATGCCGGGCTGCGGGAAGGACATGAGACCCGGCGATGGCCGGTCGCCCATCACCTTCAGCACGGCCAGAAAGGATGCAAGGCCGGCCTCGGTGATCGCCTCCAGGATGGCGACGATGCCATCGCGCCCGTAGCGGAATGGGATGACGCACTGAAACTGCAGAAAGCCGCGCTTGCCGTAGATGCGGTTCCAGTGCAGCACGGCGTCGAGCGGGTAAAAGAACGGTTCGTAGTCCACCAGGCCGGTGACGTGGCGGCGGAGCTGCTTGTGATAGTAGAGGCCGTTGAACAGGCGCATGCTGGGCCGGCTGAGCGCGAAGGCGGGAAAGTCCACCGGCACGCTGAGGCGCGGCGCGCGCGAGGGTTTACGCTCTTCGATGGCCTCCGAGTGGTCGCCCACCATATAGATGCCGCGGGCGAAGTTCTTGCCGCGCGAGACGCAGTCAATCCAGGCCACGGTGTACTCGGCGTGCCCGTTGCTGCTGGAGAGCGCCAGAAACTCATCGATGCCGCGAAACTTGATGCCCTCATAGCGAATCTTGCGGGAGCTGATGGGCCGGAGCTGGATCTCCGCCCAGGTGATGAGGCCGGTGAGGCCCATGCCGCCGATGGTGGCAGCGTAGAGGTCGGCGTTCTCCGCCGCGGAGCAGGTGAGGCGCGCGCCGTCGGAGCGGACCAGCTCAAACGCCGGCACGTGCGCGCCGAAGGTGCCGGCGACGTGATGATTTTTGCCGTGGATGTCGTTAGCGATGGCGCCGCCGACGGTGACGAACTTGGTGCCGGGTGTGACCGGCAGAAACCATCCGCGCGGCACGGCAAAACGCAGAATCTCATCGAGCGTGGTGCCGCTCTCGCAGCGCAGCAGCCCGGTGGCGGGGTCAAAGTGCAGCAGCCGGTCCATGCCGAGTGTCGAGAGCAGGGTGCCGTCTTCGAGCAGGCAGACATCGCCGTAGCTGCGGCCCATGCCCACGGGCAGCACCTCGGGCGGCAGCCGCGTACCGCGCGGAAAATCGTCGCGCCAGTAGAGCGGCTCTACCCGGCAGTCGAGCCGCGGGTAGCGTCCCCAGGATTCAAAGGCAGGAACTTTCGGCGTGCGGGGCATTCCCTATCGATGATACAGAGGGGTGCAAACGGACGAAGAAGAAGCTCCCTTTTTTTTGCCAAAATCTGGCGGTACTCTAAAGCATGGTCGCCGAACGAAAATTTAAGAATAGCTGGCGTAGGTTAGATCGAGCACGCTATCACCTTTCCGCCATCCAGCTTGAGTGGTATCGCCTGGCCAACGCGCCTCGCGGCACTGTCACTCGTCACGACGAGCAGAGCGGGTGGTACACCGTAAGCTTCGATCCTAGCGAGGAAGCCCGCTGCCGGGCGAAGACTACGGAACTGCCGCTGATACTCGGTGAATTTGCCTATCAACTCCGAGCCGCACTTGATGGACTGATTTGGGATGCGGTCACTTTAATGCAGAACGGATCCGAGCCAACCGATAATAATCGCTTATGTTTTCCGATCTGTCGGGAAGCAAATCCGGACTTAAGGAAATTCGGACTTAGGGAGGATTCGCTACCAGTGGATATCATCCGCTGGCTCAAGTCGATTCAGCCCGGAGTAACACAATCGTTTGTCAACCATACGGAGACAGGGCTGGCGGAAGCTCTCGAGGACATTCATAATCTTGCCAGGCTCGACCGGCACAGGAGATTGCGAATTGTTGCGGCGATGCCTACAGAGCTGCTAGGAACTCGTTGAAATTCGCCTGATTGCGGCGTTTTTTCTGGTGATTTTCATTTCTTTCTGTTCGAAATCTGTTTGAAGTAGAGTTCTTTGGGGTGTTTATGGATGT
>JAJXUS010000428.1 GCA_021782675.1 Acidobacteriota bacterium | reverse complement strand
TGGCTGGGCGGACACGACGGGCGACAAACACTCCGTTCACATGACATATATACAGAACAAATTCGGCCTGACCGGGTTGACGGCCTGCGGCTGCTGCCACGGCTCGAAGCCGGGCGGGACGCACCCCGAGGGCCTGCTTACGGCGTGGATAGACACCTCGTCCCCGACCTACTGGGGCGGCGGCACGTTTACGCCCAACCTGGACGGCAAGACCAGCACCGCGGACGACACCTGCACCAGCGTGAAATGCCACTTCGCATCCGGCCCGGCGACCCGTACCTGGGGCGGCGCGGCGGCGACTTGCGACTCCTGCCACGAGTACCCCGGCTCCGCAACGAACGACTGGACCGGGTACAACGGCCATATGGCCAGGGCCGCCACGCTCCAGAACGCGACGACGCCGGTCTGGTCGAGGCTTGCGGCGCAGCCTTTGCAGAACGCGGCGGTCCAGCCGGCTTCGATTTGCCCGGCCGCGCGTCGCGACGCAGGGAAGCAATCTCTGCATCGGTCAGTTCGCGATATTCGCCCGGCGGAACATCCAGCACCAGTGATCCGTAACCCGTACGCCGGATCTTTTCCACGTGATGGCCGATCTCTTCAAACATCTTGCGAATCTGGCGATTGCGGCCTTCGATCAGCGTGACCTCGTACCACGGATTTTCTCCGGTGCGGAAGAGCCGAATCTTCGCGGGCGCGGTGCGAACGCGACGGCCGCTCGGCTCTTCCAGCGGGATCGAGATGCCGCGGCTCAGCCTTTCAATCGCAGCGGGCGATGGGACACCGCTGACTTTCACCAGATAGGTTTTCTCAACGTGGGACGCGGCGCGCGTCAGCGTGTTGGCCAGCGCTCCATCATTGGTCACCAGCAGCAGACCTTCGCTGTGATAATCCAGCCGACCGACGGGAAACATGCGGCCGCGCACGTTGGCGAAGGCGTCCATCACGGTCGGGCGTCCCTGCGGATCGCTGGCCGTGGCAACGTGACCCTTCGGTTTGTTGAACAGAAAATAGCGCAGCTCCGGGCCGGTGCGAATGCGTTTGCCGTCGACGCGAATAGCGTCGCGGGCCGGGTCCGCCTTGGCGCCCAGCTGCGTCACCACCTGGCCGTTGACCTGCACGCGGCCCTCAAGAATGAGTGTCTCTGCCTTGCGGCGGGAAGTGAGACCCGCGGCGGCAAGGATCTTCTGCAGCCGTTCCTGCGTGCCGTGCGTTTCCGGCGGTTGTGCGTCCGGCTTCATTGCTCCTGCTGACTGGCGGCTGGCGCCTCGGGTTCGTTGTGGGTTTCGACTACTTCAAGCTGACCGGCAGACTCTTCGGTCGATGCGATGGCGGAATCTTCGGCCGCAGCGTCTTCGGGCACGTCGTCTCCGATGCCGGCTGCCATCTTTTCAAACTCCTCAATGCTGGGGAGTTCGCTGACGTCCTTCAAGCCGAAGCGCAGCAAAAACTCCCGCGTCGTCTTGTAGAGGATCGGGCGGCCAATCACCTGCTTGCGGCCGGCGGTCGTGATCAGTTTGCGCGCCATCAGGCCGCCGAGCACGCCAGCCGTATCCACGCCACGAATCTCGCTGATCTCCGGCGCGGTGATGGGCTGTTTGTAGGCAATGACGGCCAGCGTCTCGAGCGCCTGGAGCGACAGCTTCATCGGCGGCTTCTGCCCGCGGATGAAGGCCCGCACGGCGTCGTGATATTCCGGCTTGGTGGCAATGCGGTAGCCGCCCGCGATCTCACGAATCTCGACACCGCGCTCGCTGTTGGTGTATTCGGCGGCCAGCTCCTGCACCACGCGTGCAACGGCCTCGCGCGCAGCGCGCTCGCGCAGACGAGCCTTGCGGCGCGCCTCCGGGTCCTCAATCGCGAGCTCCGGCTGCGATGCCGCGTCGCCGGACGCTTCCGAGGTTGGGACTGCGTCGACTGTCTCGGTTGCGGCATCTTCAGGCTGCGGCTCGGGAGAGCGCAAGGGCAGCTCCTGCTCGGCCGTTGCGGCCAATAGCTCTTCGCCGAAAATCGTCGCCAGCTGAGCGAGCGTCACCGGCTCGTCCGCGGCGTAGATGACTGCTTCAATCTTTGCTTTCGTACTCATCGTGAATGGGCGCCGTTCCGCCGGGGATTACCGCCAGTCATCCCGTCCCTCCAGAATGGCCGAGTCAAAATTCTCATGCCTCTTGATATAGATTTCGCCAAAACTTGAATTCTGCCGCAGCAGAATCGCCTGCAGCCGCACCATCTCCAGCAGCGCGAGAAACGTGCAGATCAGCGCGCGCTCGGAGCGTACCTGCTGCAGCAGGCGGCGCAGCGCGATGGGGCCATCTTCCATGGTCAGGCGGCGGCGCACGTAGTCCAGCATCTGCGCCACGGTGACCGCCTCCTCATTCACATCCAGCACCGGGCGCTGCCGGGCGCGATCGAGAATCTCCCGAAAGACTCGAACCAGATCAACGGTGTCGGCAGCGATGCCGGCCTCCGCGTCGTCCTCCGGCCGAAGATCATGGGCGGCGGGACGGGTCCAGGAGGACTCTTCAAGCATCTGCTTCTGCAGCAGCATCTGCGCTGCGCTCTTGAAGCGCTGATGTTCGAGCAGCCGCTCCACCAGCTCGCGCCGGGGATCTTCTTCTTCTGGCGCGGCCGTGCCGTCGGTGCTGCGCGGCAGCAGCATGCGGCTCTTGATGTGGATCAGCAGCGACGCCATGTAGATAAATTCGCCTGCGCCGTCCACGTCAGACTCTTTCAACTGCTCTACATATGCCAGAAACTGCGCGGTGATGCGCGCAATGGGAATGTCGTAGATGTCGATGTCCTGCTTGCGGATCAGGTCGAGCAGCAGATCGAGTGGCCCGTCATAAACGGC
>JAJXUS010000427.1 GCA_021782675.1 Acidobacteriota bacterium | reverse complement strand
TTACTCGTCAAATCTGGAGCGGGAGACGGGGATCGAACCCGCGACCAACAGCTTGGAAGGCTGTGACTCTACCACTGAGTTACTCCCGCGATCGTGCGAAAGCCCGTTACAACAAAAAAACTGGAGCTGATGATGGGGCTTGAACCCAGGACCTCTCCCGAACCCAAGGGAGTGGACTGGACCGAAGGGCTCCGCCACGCTCCGCTGCTTCGCCCTCGGGCGTTGCTCGCGCATTTCGGCGCTCGCTCTGCCCTTCACCCGTCACCGATACTGCACATACGAAACTGGAGCTGATGATGGGGCTTGAACCCATGACCTCTCCCTTACCAAGGGAGTGCTCTACCACTGAGCTACATCAGCCTGAAAAACCATCGAAGGGCTTACGCCTCCTCGTCTTCCTCGCGCGTGCCTTCATCGTATCGTGCCCGCGTCGCCTGCAGCACGGTGCGGACCAGAAACATGGTCAGGATCAGCATAGTGACCAGCCGAATCCTGCCCGGTTCCAGCGTAAACCACGCCAGCGCCAGCAGCCCGAGCAGCAATGCCCCGGAAATCTTCGACTTGGCGGCCTGATCCACGGCAAACAACCAGAAAACTGTGGTGCACAGGGGAGGATTCGAACCTCCGTAGCTCGCAAGGAGCGGCAGATTTACAGTCTGCTGCCATTAACCACTCGGCCACCTGTGCCCATACGGCGTTCCGCGGTCCTGTCTTCGGGCGGCAGACAGCACAGCCCGCAATCTTGAGACTAGCAAGATTTTTTCAGGATTGTGTGAGACGGGAGTGAGTCCGCGCGGCTGCGCCGGTCCTTCCCTGTCGGCACGCGCGAGAACGCCAACGCACCTTCATACTAGCTTGCCGCGTGTCCCAGGCGCAAGACCTGGGCATGCGAACGGATGCTCTACCATTCGGGAATGCGCCCCGTCATTCGCGCTTCTTTCGTATGAACCCGTCCCATGAAGGACATCCCTTTGCGCAGTCCCCGCTCTTGCAGCAGAGCCGCATGTTTGCCCAGGACGACGAGGCCATGCTGCGATTTACCGCTGCCGCCGCGGCGCGCGTCAACAGCAACACCGACCGCAACACATATCTGCATCTTGCGGACGTCGCGGCGCAGGCGGAGACGCTGCCGCAGCGCTTTCCCGATCCGGCGCGGCGGCCTTTGCTCTACGGGCTGCCAGTGTCGCTGAAGGATTGCTTCGATCTGGCCGGAACGGTGACGACAGCCGGCTCCCGGTACTTTGCTGAAGATGGCCGTGTGGCGGAGGAAAACTCCTGGGTGGTGGAGCGGCTGCTGGCTTCCGGTGCGGTGATCGTTGGCAAGACGCATCTGCAGGAGCTGGCGTGGGGCATTACGGGCGAGAATCCGTGGTTCGGGGACTGCCTGCAGCCGCGCGATGCGCGGCAGTTGACGGGTGGCTCCTCCAGCGGCGCGGCGGCCAGTGTGCAGGAGGGCAGCGCCGTGGCTGCCATCGGGACGGACACCGGCGGGTCGGTGCGGGCGCCGGCCGCGTTCTGCGGCTTGTGCGGTTTGCGCGCATCGCTTGGGGTGGGCGACTGGCGCGGTGGGGCGCATCTGGCGCCGTCTTTCGACACGCTGGGCTGGCTGTTTCGCGATCTGCGGGATGCGCCCCTGCTGGCGGCTGCAGTGCTTGGCATTGCACCGGCGGCGGCGCCCGCAGCGGTGCGCGTTGCCGTGCCGGAACCGTCATTTTTCCACGACTGTGAGGCGGAGATGCTGCAGCGGCTGCGGCAATGGACGGATGCATTGCGGGCCGAAGGTCATCGCGTGACGGAGTTTTCCGCGGCGTTCTGGGATGAGGCCTGGCCGATCTTTTCAGGGATTCAGGCGCACGAGGCGGCGGCGCTCTATCGCGGACTATATGACAAGTTCGGCGACGACTATGCGGAACGCTTCCGCCGGGGCGCGAGCCTGAGCGAGGCCGACGTCGCCCGGCTGCGCGAGCGGCATGCGGCCTTCGTCGCGCAGGCGGATGCACTGTTTGCTACGGCGGAATACCTGCTGTTGCCTTCGACCCCGGTCGCCGGGCTGCAGGCAGGGGCCGATCAGTCGAAGGCGCGGCCAAGAATTCTGCGTTACACCACGCCCATCAGTCTGGGCGGATATCCGGTGGTGGCGTTGCCGGGAGGCATGCAACTGGTGGCGCCGCGCGGCGCGGATGCCCAGCTGCTGGCCTTCGCGGCCACACTGCATGCGGTGTTTGTGGAACCCGAAGATGCAGAGAAAAGATCTGGAGCTGGCGAAGGGATTTGAACCCCCGACCCTCTGATTACAAATCAGATGCTCTACCAACTGAGCTACGCCAGCTTAAGGAATGCCGTCACCGGACGGTGCGGCAAATGGTGCGCGAGCCTGGGCAGCAGGCTCCTAGCGTGAAGCTATCATGCGAACGATCCGGCCGCAATTCCAGCGCTAGCCGCAGCGGCAATTGGGGGATTGGCGTTGGCGGACCGAAAGCGGTAGTATGGCTCGTCTTAGGTAGCGAATGCCGAAGAAACCCGCTGGCTATCCAGGCCGTGGCGCAATCCGGTCACGCCGGCTGCGGCGGGAAGAGGAACACGCTATGCGCCGCACTGCCGGTCTTCTTATCGCCCTTGTCCCCGTTGTTGCTGGAGCAGCCGCCATGCCACTACCCGCGGCGGCGCTGCAGCAGGCCGCGCCAGCCCCCCGGCCGCATGCCACGCTGGTGGTCGGTGCGGTAACGGCCGTCCGTGGACCCTCCGTCACGGTAAAGACAGACGCCGGGCCAGTGCAGACGGTCACGGTGGAGGATCACGCGAAGATCCTGAAGGCGCAACCCGGATCGAAGTCGATTGCCGGAGCGACTGC
>JAJXUS010000426.1:1538-2866 GCA_021782675.1 Acidobacteriota bacterium | reverse complement strand
CCAGCTTGCCATCGCGGAACAGCGCAATGGCGGGCGAGGTGGGCGGATTGCCCTCCAGCCGGGAGCGCACCTTGTCCGTCGCCTCACGATCCTGGCCGGCAAAGACGGTGATCGAATGGTCTGGCAGCGTAGCGTGCTGTAACGCCATCCGCACCCCGGGACGCATCTTGCCAGCCGCGCATCCGCAGATGGAATTCACAATGACCATCGTCGTTCCGGGGCGTGCGAGTGCCTGCTCCACCTGTGCCGCCGTCTTTGTCTCTTCGACTCCAGCTCGCGTTAGCTCTTCGCGCATCGGAATTACCATAATCTCTGGGTACATGCATCTTCTCCCCGGCCCGATCGGCCGCTGTCTAGAGTGTATATCGGAGGCGAATTTTCATGCCCGGTCGCCCCCTTCGTTCTATCTCTTCGAGACAACGCGCGAATGATGTACGCTCATCCACGTGGAGATTCGCGAAAACGTACTACTGGCGCCCTACACCACGTTTCGCATCGGCGGTCCGGCACGATGGTTTATGGAGGCTACCAACGAAGCGGAGCTGGCGGAGGCGGTCACCTTTGCCCGCGGCCAGCATGTGGACCTGTTTGTGCTGGGGGGTGGCAGCAATCTGCTGGTGGCCGACAAGGGCTTTCCGGGCGTTGTCGTCAAGGTCAGCCTGAAGGGACTGCGGGAGCAGCCTGACGGTCCGTTCACCATCTTCACCGCAGCCGCTGGCGAGAACTGGGACAACTTCGTGCAGCACACCGTGGATCGCGACCTGGCTGGCGTCGAGTGCATGGCCGGCATTCCGGGCACGGTGGGCGGGACGCCAGTGCAGAATGTCGGCGCCTATGGACAGGAGGTCTGCTCCACCATCGTCTCGGTGCGTGCTCTGGACCGCACCACCACGCGCATGGCGGACTTCTCCGGCACGGCCTGCAATTTCGCCTATCGCCGCAGCATCTTCAACAGCACCTCGCGTGACCGCTACATTGTCACCGAGGTTAGCTACCGGCTGCGCGCTCACGGCGCACCGCATCTGGCGTATCCGGAGCTGGCGCAGGTGTTTGGCGGAAGGCCCGCGCCAAAGCTGTCTGCCGTAAGCCGCACGGTGCGCGAGCTGCGCCGCAAAAAAGGCATGCTGCTGGTGGAGGGCGACGCCAACTGCCGCAGCGCCGGATCGTTCTTCAAGAACCCCGTGGTGTCGGAGTCGCTGCTGGCCGATATTTCCGCCCGCATGACCAAAGAAGCCAACCTCGCCGGCCTGCCGCAGGCCGAGTCCATTCCCTACTTCGCCGCGGACAAGGGCACTGTAAAGCTGCTGGCCGGATGGCTGATTGAGCGC
>JAJXUS010000426.1:0-1528 GCA_021782675.1 Acidobacteriota bacterium | reverse complement strand
GGCCGGCATCTCCAGCAAACACACGCTGGCCATCGTGAACCGCGGCGACGCCACCGCCTCCAGCATTCTGGCCCTGCGCGACCAGATTCGCCAGCGGGTGCTGGCGCAGTTCGGAATTCTGCTGGAGCAGGAGCCGGTCTACGTTTCCGGAGCGTAAGACGCAGCAGCACGCATGTCGGAATGACATGCAGCGCGGTCCTCGATTCGACCGACTATAAAGACCCACCCGTTCCCTTTTCTGCTGCCTTGCCTTCCCGTAGTGGACTAAGTAGACTTAGTCTATGAAGAAGCCGATCCGCAGCGTTAATATCCACGAGGCAAAAACGCACCTGTCGCGACTGGTTGAGCAGGCTGCAAACGGCGAGGCCTTTGTGATCGCGAAGGCGGGCAAGCCTCTTGTCAAAGTGGTTCCGCTGGATGCGCCGGTGAGTGGAGAGATCCGGAGGTTGGGTTTCCTGGCGGGTCGGTTCGCGATTCCGGAGGACTTTGACACGATGGCCGCGGACACGATCGAGAAGATGTTTCGCACGCGCCCATGAAGCTGCTTCTCGACACCCATCTGCTCGTGTGGGCGGCGCATTCTCCAGACCGGCTTTCCCGGCAGGCGCGCTCAATGCTCTCCGATCCTTCGAATCAACTCGTTTTCAGCGCAGCCAGCATCTGGGAAATTGCGATCAAATACGAGCTGAATCGGACGGCGTTCCAGGCGCATCCGCGCGTACTGCGGCGGGGACTGATCGAAAACGAGTACATCGAACTGCCGGTGACCAGCGAGCATACGCTTGCCGTCAGCGCATTGCCTCCTCTGCACAAAGACCCGTTTGACAGACTTCTAATTGCGCAGGCGACAGTCGAGGGCATCCTGTTGCTGACTGCGGACGCAGCCGTCGCCCGCTATCCGGGGCCGGTGCGAAAGGTGTAATCGCCGGAGTGACGGCTGTCACTCCGGCGCTGTGTTGAGGACAGAACGCGTAGTTCATACAAAAAACGAGCGGACAGGTTTCCCTATCCGCCCTCTGGTTGATGCCAACAGTGCAGCAGGCTTATTTTGTCTGCGCTGCTGGCCGCTCCGGGGCCGCCGCCTGTGGTTTCGCGGCATCCGGAAATACTCCCGGCAGCACTTTAGACGGACCGAAGTCGAACATCGGCTTCGGCGTGGGCAGCGGTTTACGCGGCAGCATCTGGTCGCGCATCGCGGTGTTGTAGACGAAGATCGCTTCCACGACCGCGGCCTGCTTCAGATCGTTTGGCGACAGCTCCTCATACACATCCATGTTGGAGTGATGCGTGCGCGTCTCATAGTCCAGCGGGTCCTGGATGAACTGAAATCCAGGAATGCCCACCGCGTCAAAGGACAGATGATCCGTGCCGCCGGTATTCCGCAGCGTCAGCGTGGTGACGACAAGATCCTTCAGCGGGGCGATCCAGGCGGCGAAGATGGGCGCGACTGCGGCGTTGCCCTGCAGATAGACCCCGCGAACCTTGCCGGAGCCGTTATCGAGGTTGAAATATCCCGACACCAGCTTTT
>JAJXUS010000425.1 GCA_021782675.1 Acidobacteriota bacterium | reverse complement strand
GCCGATTTTCTGATTCACGAATTTTAGGATTACCGCGAGCTCGCCTACTACGCCGCCGTGCCGAACCTGCCGCAGGTCTTTGTTGCGGGGCAGCGCGTCTCCACCAGCCCGGAGCGGGAAGCGTGAAAGCCGTCGGCGAGGCCGCCAACGTTGGCGCGCTGCTGCAGGCCCTGGTCCGCATCCCGTCGATATCGGCGCTGTCCAATCGGCCGCTGATCGACTTCGCTGCCGGTACACTCCGCGGCCTTGGCTGGCACGTTTGCGAGCTTCCCTACCGCGACGCCAGCGACACAGAAAAGGTAAACCTTCTTGCCGCGCCGCCGTGGCAGCTTGCTGATTCCTTCCACGTCGAGCTAGCGTTCGTCTGCCATACCGACACTGTGCCCTACGATCCCGCGTGGCCCCACGCCGTGCAACCGATCGAGCAGAACGGCGTCATCGCCGGCTGCGGCTCCTGCGACGTAAAGGGCTTCCTCGCCTGCCTGCTCACAATGGCGGGTGCCCTTACGCAGACTGAATGCGCATCCTCCATTGCCATCGCACTCACAGCCGATGAAGAGATCGGCTGCATCGGCGCCACGCATCTGTTGGCCGCAGGCCGGCTGCGCGCCCGCAACATCGTCGTCGGAGAGCCCACGACCCTGCACCCCGCACGCGCGGGCAAGGGCTACTGTCTGGCGGAGGTTCACATCACTGGCCGCGCTGCGCACAGCGCCCATCCTGCGGATGGCGTCTCTGCCATCTTCGCCGCGGCCCGCATGATCGCCGCGCTCGAGCGCTACGCAGATTCTCTGCGGCAAAATGCGTCCGGCACCTGGGCCATCTTCAACCCGCCCTGCACCACCGTAAACGTCGGAACCATTCAGGGCGGCACCGCCAAGAACGTCATCCCGGCCGAGTGTTCCTTTCTGCTGGAGTGGCGGCCCGTACCCTCGGAAGAAAATACCGTCCTCGAAAAAGCCCGTGCCATCGCCGCAGAAATCCAGCACGACATGCCGGGGCTCGGCATCGCCATTACGCTGTTGCGCCAGCAGGCAGGCTTTGCCACAGCAGCCGACGCCCCCCTGGTGCGCCGCTGGCAGGCGCTGAGCAGCTGCTCCCCGGTGGCGGTATCGTTCGGCACGGAGGCGCCCCTGATGGCCACACTGGGCGCGAACGTAATTGTCGCCGGTCCGGGCGATATGCACACCGCGCACAGCTCGCGCGAGTGCGTGCCGGTTAAGGAACTGGAAGAGTGCGTCCGCTTGCTGCGGGAACTGGTCGGGACCCCCGGTCTATAACTTTTTCCGCGCACAGCTCGCGCGATCTGCTATCAAGAATATTCGGCCGTTTTCAGGAGGGTTTGTGCAACGCAATCGACTGCTTTTCACCGCCGCAGTAAGTCTGCTATCGCTCGCCGCACCGGCACTGATCGCGCAAACCGCCAGCTCCGCCACGATGCCGGATCTGCACTGGCGCATGATTGGCCCGTTCCGCGGCGGCCGTACGCGCGCCGCCGCCGGCGTTCCGGGGCAGCCCGATGTCTTCTACATGGGGCAGGTGGATGGCGGCGTCTGGAAGACCAACGACTCCGGCCGCACGTGGCAGCCGATCTTTGACAAGCAGGATACGCAGTCGATTGGCGCCATCGCCGTTGCGCCGTCCAACCCAGACATCGTCTACGCCGCCAGCGGCGAAGGCCTGCACCGGCCCGATCTCTCCGTGGGCAACGGCATCTACCGTTCCGCCGATGCAGGCAAGACGTGGACGCATCTCGGCCTCCGTGACGGCCAGCAGATTCCCGCGCTTGCCATCGATCCCACCAATCCCGACCGTCTCTTCGCCGCTGTCCTCGGCCATCCGTATGGCCCCAACGCGGAGCGCGGCATCTTCCGCTCGACCGACGGCGGCCAGACGTGGCAGAAGGTCCTGTATATCGACCCCAACACCGGCGGCTCGGATGTTGTCCTCGATCCCAAAAACCCGCAGGTGGTCTACGCCAGCATGTGGGAATCGCGCCTGGGGCCGTGGGAGGATGGCAACGAGTATGACGGCACGCATGGTGGCCTGTTCAAATCCACCGATGGCGGCAGCACCTGGAAGCGCCTGACCAAAGGTCTGCCCGCCAATCTGGTGCAGATCAACGTGACCGTCTCGCCTGCCGATACCAACCGGCTGTATGCAACGCTTTCAACGACGGAAAAAAGCGGATACGCCTCCGACAAAGGGCTGGGCTTCTATCGCTCCGACGACGCCGGTGCCTCGTGGCGGCGCATCACAGAGGACCCCCGCCCCGCGATGAAGATCGGCGGCGGCGATCTGCCGGTGCCTCTTGCCGACCCTAAAAATCCTGACGTCGTCTACAGCGCCAGCATCGTCACCTGCAAGTCCACCGATGGCGGCAAAACCTGGATCAGCCTGCGCGGCGCGCCCGGCGGCGATGACTATCAGAACCTCTGGATCAATCCCAGCAATCCGAAGATCATTCTGCTGGTCAGCGATCAAGGCGCAGCCGTCTCACAGAACGGCGGCGTCACGTGGAGCTCCTGGTACAACCAGCCGACGGCGCAGATTTATCACGTCGCGGCAACCAACACATTTCCCTATCAAGTGTGCGGCGGCCAGCAGGAGAGCGGCTCGGTCTGCATCTCGACGCGTGGTAACGATGGCGAGATCACCTTCCGCAACTGGCACCCCGCGGGCATCATCGAGTACGGCTACGCCGCGCCCGATCCGCTGCATCCCAACATCGTCTACGGCGCCGGGCGCACGGAGGTCTCCCGCTACGATGTCGTCACCGGACAGGTGCAGAACGTGACGCCGATCCCTGCCATGCAGGCAGGCTACCGCGCCGACCGCACGGAGCCGGTCCTGTTCGCTCCGGTGGATCC
>JAJXUS010000424.1 GCA_021782675.1 Acidobacteriota bacterium | reverse complement strand
TGATGATGGCGCCGTCGGCGGTGCGTTCCACCTGCTTGATGGTGTCGATAGCCGACAGGGCAACGATGGCCGCCTGATGCTTCTGCACCGCCTCGATCGTCCGTTCGATCAGGGCGGGCTCGATCAGCGGCCGCACCGCATCATGCACCAGCACGATGTCCTCTTCATTCGCGGGAATCTGCTCGAGCGCGTTCTGGACGGATTCCTGACGCGTGTCGCCGCCCTCGACCAGCGAGATGCGGGAGGTCAGGCCGTGCTTCTGCAGTTGCTCCTGCACCCGCGACATTTCTGACGCGCGGGCTGCAACGAATATGTGGCTGATGGAAGGAACGGTGAGGAAGGCGCGGACAGAAAGGATCAGGATCGGCTGGCCGCCCAGCTCCAGAAACTGCTTCGGGGGCTGACCGCCGGCAGAGACCGGTGCCATACGCGTGCCCAGCCCAGCGGCGGGAAGAATAACGAATACCTGCATAAACAGTGAAGTATACCGGAAGCTGGGCCCCGTTATCCCTCGACCGGCTCCACGTAAAACATCTCGTTGGTGCGGCGGAATCCGCTGCTCTCATACATGCGGCGGCTGTCCTCCGTGGCATGCAGGCTGACGACGCGAATCTTGCGCCGCCTGGCCTCAGCCAGCGCCAGCTCAATCAGATTGCTGGCGATGCGCTTGCGGCGGAATTCGGGCTCGACGTAGACGTTCAGCACATACCCGCGGTGCGAGCCCGGATCGAGCGGATGCGGCGGCCAGTCCATAATCATCAGGCCAGCGCCGCCGATGATCCTGCCCTCCTGCAACGCAAACCAGCCCATGTAACGGCCCGACTGCATCATGGGCGGCAGCCACTGCTCGAACGCGTCCGTCACCCGGCGCAAAGCGCTGTTATCCGCGCGGCCTGCATCCACAAACATGCGGTGCCGGTGGCGGGCGATAATGGCTGCATCCTCGGGGGTAGCCTGGCGGGTGGAAAGCGGTCCGTGAACCATGCGGCAAGTATACGAGCAGTGCCGTGGCGGCTTCCACCTGGCTGGTGGCGGCAGATGCCGGACCGCAGGGACCGGCTGCAAAGACTGATGATCGCGTGAACGCCAAAAAACAATCCGCAACGCCGGCTCTCGCGCTGAACACCGCGCTGTTCGCGCCCGGGGACCGCATCTGTGTCGCCGTCTCCGGCGGGGCCGACTCAACCGCGCTGCTGCGGGTACTGGCTTCGCGCCAGCAGGAGCTGGGGCTGGTGCTCTCTGTGCTGCATGTCGAGCACGGGCTGCGCGGCGAAGCGGCGCAGCAGGACGCGGCCTTCGTGTTGCAACTGGCAGACTGTCTCGCTATTCCGTGCGAGACGGTGTCCGTCGATACGCCGGCGCGGGCGGCATTGCACGGGGAGTCCATCGAAGCGGCGGGACGCTGGCTGCGATACCATGCGTTTCGCAGGTTGCTGCTGGAAGACCGCGCCGATCGCATCGCCACCGCCCATACAAGAGATGACCAGGCGGAGACGGTGATGATGAAGCTGCTGCGCGGCGCCTGGACGGAGGGTTTGAGCGGCATTTCGCCGCAACTGCGCCTGTTGGAGGCTGCAGGGCGGCGCGGCTGGTGTGTTCGACCGCTGCTGATGACCGGCCGCGCGGAGGTGGAGGCCTACCTGCGGGCGCTGGGCCAGCCGTGGCGCGAAGATGCCAGCAATGCGACCGACGAGTATGCGCGCAATCGGGTTCGCCATACGCTGATGCCGTTGCTGCGGCAGTTCAATCCGCGGGCCGATGAGGCGCTGGCACACGTGGCCGAATGTGCCCGGACAGAAGAGCGGTACTGGGCGGCGGAGCTGGAGCGGGTTCTGCCGCGGCTGCTGCTGCCGGGTCGCCCGGTGCGCGGCGGCGGCCGACGCGCGATGACAGAGACCGGCGACTCCGCCTGGGCGATTGAAGTTCTGCGGCTGCGGGAGCTGGAGCCCGCGCTGCAACGGCGGGTTCTCCGGGCGGCTGCGGAGCGCTGTGGAGCGACGCTGGACTTTAACGCGACCGAGCGGCTGGCTGCCATGGCAGCCGGAGGAAGCCACGCGGAAACGCGCCGCCTGAGCCTGGCGGGCGGCGTGGAGGTGGAGCGGACCCCCCGGGAGATGCAGTTTTCCCGCTCGTCCGGGTCTACGGAAGAGCCTCTACCCAGTTATCGGCTTCCGATCCCGGGCTCGGTTGTCGCGGAGGCATTTGGCGCAACCTTGCACGCAACTGTCCGCGATGGCTTCACGGGCCCTCCGGCCGAGGTTCGTGCAATCCAACCCGGAGACCGGATTCGTCCTGCAGGTAGTATGCGGTGGAAGCGCCCGAAGGAGATCCTGGAGCGAAAGAACCTCGATGCCAGAGCCCGCGGGCATTGGCCGGTGGCGGCATGGCAAGGAGAAATCGTATGGATGCGGGGGGTGTCGCTGCATCCAAATCCGGCTGGAATCACAATCGAAGAACGGCTGGAAGATGGGACCGAACCGTGCACCCTGGAAAGCGCAGTGAGAGCGGGCGGCGGAGACGAGAATTCCGCGCAGACCGGGAGCTGACTGGGAGTAAAATCGGAGCGATTGGCAAAAAATTTGCCGCCTGACGGATTTCCCTCTCCTTTGGCATGTCTTTTGCATCTGGCAAAGGTATGGGCGGGTCGCAGATGCGACCAATAGGTTACGGGCAACGTCTAATCGGTAAATCCCTCGCCGGGGTAACCCGGCGGTAACGGGGTGGTCGGTTTTTGTGGTTTTCTCCACTGGCCCGGCATAGAGTTCGTAAGAACGGCAGCGGTTTCGGAATCGAGGGTAGTTCGTGAATTCAACAGTTAAGACCATTGTCTTCTGGGTTTTAATCGCCACCTGTCTGGTTGTGCTGTGGCAT
>JAJXUS010000423.1 GCA_021782675.1 Acidobacteriota bacterium | reverse complement strand
GCTGCCATCCTGGAACTCAAAGCCTCAATGCCCGGACAATTCGCTCTCATGGACCATGCCATCTCCAGAATGGAAAAAGGAGATATGGCCTACCTGCAGGTGACTGGCCCGGAAAATACCGCTCTCATGCACCCCGGACCGGCAGTGCCTGCGGCGGGAGAACAACAGATCAGCGGCGTGACCGCGGCCGACCAGGATGAGATCGACCATATCCGGGAATCCTCAGCCGCTCTCGCTGTTCCGGAAACGCCCATGGACATGAAAATGGCCGAAGAAGCGCCAGGCGCCCCGCCGCCATTCAGCCTGAAGAACCTCGGCGGACTCATCGGCTGCCTCACCCTGCGCAGCGATGGCAAGGCCATGCTGGAGCTCTACCACTCCCGCAAGGTCTACCGGCTGGAAGCGCAGCCTCTCCTCTTTGCCCAGAACGCGGGCCGGCTGGTCCACGTGACCGGGCACTTCGGTAGCGTTCTCACCGTCGAAGATCCCAGCGTCCCGAGTTATGTGGTCGATACGGTGCAGTCTGTCGTTCCCTCCTGCACGGCGCGGACGACGCTTGCCGATCTCGAGAAAGCAATGGCCCCGCCGCAGGCGCCGGTCGGCGGTGTCGTCACCATGGGATCCATGTCTTTCATTCCTTCCACCATCACCATCAACGCCGGCGAGCAGGTGGTCTGGAATAACACCTCCACCTATTTCCATAATGTGGTGGACGATCCAGGCCGGGCGCTCAATCGCGTCGACGTCAGCTCTCCGTCCGGCGCCGTTCCTTTTGGTTCCGCGCTGATTCAGCCGGGCACGCGCTTCTATCATGTCTTCGACAAGCCCGGTGTGTATCACTACGTCTGTGTCGTGCATGAGAACGGCGGAATGAAAGGAACGGTCATCGTCAAGCCGGGTCCGCTGCTTGCTTCAGGCAAACGGTCGCTCGTGGAAGAGAGCCATTGAGGTTCCCAGCGCCAGCTCACGGCCGCGTCCACGGGCCTCCTGATTGCAACTTTCTTCTGCCGCAAACAGGGGCGCGGACCCATCCGCCTGGGATAACGGCAATTCTAGGAGTGTCGGTTGTACGACGCCGGCCCGGCCATCACCATGCCGCTCTTCTGCCGGCCGTGAATATACCAGCAGAACCAGCCGCTCTCGTGCACCGGCGCGTCGTCCGGCGCGGAAAGATCGCTGTAGGTCACGTTGCCGTAGAGGTAGATGCGCTCCTCCCACTTTTCTACGCGCGCCAGCCGCTCCTCGGTGCCGCATACGCGCTGCACGTCGGCGCGGCCGAATGACGCAATCTCCGTCGTCTCACCGGGCAGCAGGATGGTCGGTTCATCGGGCGCCAGCGGCTCATTATTGAACACCGGCTGGGCGGGAAGATGCGCCTCGTCCACCGCGCTCAGCACCTCGTCCACCTTGCTCAGGATGCGTGCCGGTCCCCGCCCCCGGTTCGTAGCTACTACCGCAAAGCCGTTCTCGATATTCAGCGCCGGGCGCACGCTCATCAGGATCCATGGCCGCTCCGCCCGCACCATCGCTTCCACCTGGGCCATGGCCGCCCGGGCGCTGGACTGCGCTGCCTCTGCCGCATCTTCGCTGTACTGTGTCTGGCGCTCGATCTTGCGCAGCAGCGACAACCCCATCATGATGCCCACGTAGGCCAGCACCACCAGCACCAGGTTCGCGCCCCACGCCACCCGCTCCTGCCATGGCCACGGCGCCGCAGCCGGAGCCGGAGTCGCAATCGAAATATGCTGAGGCTGCAAGTCGCAGTTCCCGCTCGCGCAGTCCGTCTCCGCCGCGCTGGGCGCCGTTCCGCTGCCGGGTTGTGGCGCTGCTGTCTGCGCCGCGGATTGTCCCCCGGCAGCAGGCACCGTTGCGCTCGAAGCGGCTCCCTGCGAAGCCCCCGCGCCGCGGCCCGGCGTGGAAACGCTGCCTGCGGTCCGCGATGCGGAAGAGGGAAGGGAAGTGGGAGCTTGCGCCGAGAGCGCCGCAAGTGCAAGCAGACTCGCCGGCAAAAGGGCGCAAAGCAGCACGTGTTTCCGAATCATGGCGCAACTTTACCACACGCGCGCCCCGCCTGGGAGCGGAGTGCGCCTGCCTCATTCAGTTGCGCGAATCGATTGTGTCTGAATGGAATTTGCGCTTCGCCGCGGCGCCTCTTCAGCGCCCCGGCATATAGGGCTCGGCGCGCAGAAGATTGGTCAGCATATCGCGCTCCTGCGGGGAAAACTGCTGCTGGTAGCGCTGCGAGTTGATGACGATCTGGCGCTCGTCCTCAGGCACTCCGCGCAGGTCCTGAAAGGCGCGCTTCACCATCGCCTGCCGGTCCGGCGACAGCCGCGTCAGCTCCTGCGTCGAGCGATCCAGTTGCATCCGCTCCTGCGGCGTCATGTGCTCAATCGCTTCTGCCCGCGCCAGCCGGCGCTCGCGCTTCTGCTCGGGCATCTGGTCCACCTGCCGCAGTTGCTGCACCAGTCGCTGCTGATCCGCGGGAGCCATGCGCTTGAAGCTGGGATCGCTGCGCAGCAGTTGCTCCTGCCCCTGCAGGGGCACGTTGCGGTGCTGGTTCAGCCACCAGCCCAAGTGCCCCGGCGGCGCAACGCTGGGCAGCGCCGGACGCACATTCCCCGCACCGGGATAGACCGGCCGCGCCCCGCCCTGCTGCGGCGGAACATACTCGGGCCGCGCGCCGTCACCGCGCGGAGAAAGATCGCCTCCGGAAACAAAACCATTGCGCGGCACAAAGCTGTTGGGCGGAACCGCTTCCTGCCCTCGCGGAGTCTGCTGCCTGCCC
Organism: Acidobacteriota bacterium; assembly: GCA_021782675.1. Taxonomy (GTDB): domain Bacteria; phylum Acidobacteriota; class Terriglobia; order Terriglobales; family Acidobacteriaceae; genus JAKAUB01. The sequence goes on along the minus strand of JAJXUS010000423.1, from coordinate 96 downwards.
TGTTCCGCCGCCGGCCGTGCCGCATTGTCGCGGGCGCGGGCGTTCTCACGCTGTTGCCGCTGTCGCGCTGCCTGCGGGGCGCGCGCCTCCCGCTGT
>JAJXUS010000422.1 GCA_021782675.1 Acidobacteriota bacterium | reverse complement strand
CGCATACAGGCGCAGATTGTCGGATGCGACCCACAGCCAAAGGCGCGATGTCTCCGTTGGATTGCGCGCTCCCGGCTCCGGGCGCAGCCGGACAAGCACGTCGTTCTGCCCCGTAGCAGCCAGGTTTGAAGGCGAATCCGTATCTTCCAGCACCAGGTCCAGGTGGTCGCCGCTCAGAGCATCCTCCAGCGCAGAAACTTCCACAGGCCGCTCCAACTCGACAGCGATTGAAAATGTGTGGCCGTGAAAGACCGGCGCATGAATGGCCTGCAGCAACAGCGTGGGCCAGCGATTGCCGGTGAGCGCGGCAAGGTGCCGCCGAATCCGTGCTTCCACCGCGCCCAGATTGGCGGTGGCGCTTTCACCCAACCCGGAGAGGACATTGTAGGCCACCTGTGCGTCGTAAATGGCCCTCGGCATCCCCTGGAAGCTGAGCAGACTCACGGTCTGTTGGTGCAGTTCGTCCATGGCTCCGCGGCCAAACTCGCTGGCGGGCAGAAGCAACGTGGCCGCCGCCAGCCGCACCGGCGCGGCCTGCTGCAGCCGCTCCATCACCAGCGCCAATGCCAGCGCGGCAGAATGAGCCGGAACCACCGCGGGCGTAAACAGGTCGGCGCTCGCTGCGTCCGACCCAATCCACGGGGCCCGCACCAGCACGCCTGTCTCCTGGTCCAACCCGCCGGAGAGGTCCAGCACCGTGGAACCGGCCCGGAGAGCCTGACGCCAGTGCTTGCGGGTCAGCGCCTCCGCGCCGCAGAAGAATGTGAAGTCCATGTGATCAAAGGTGTCCGCGCCAATTGCCTGCACGAAGGTCACTTCATCACCTACCTGATCCAGCTGGCCCAGCGCACTCTCTTCGTCCAGTAGCACAAAATCGGCCGCAGAAAGCGGCGAATCGGAAAGAGCTTCCTTCAGCTCCTTGCCCAGCAGGGTGGAGGCACCGGCAATGGCAATCTTGTACACAGGTATCCTTCTTTTTGTTGAGAAAAACTATGAGTGTCTCATTGGATCCGGCTCAGGTGCGTGGGCTTCAGGCATGTCCACGGGCCGCCGACGCCGCCGACGCGACCACGAGTAAGCCGCGCGAGCCCAGATACCAGAGAACATATACAGCAGCGCAGTTGCAAACAGCACCACCTGCGAATAGCGGATGACAGCATACAACACAATCGCAATCAGGAGCAGCAGTTGAAAGGGATGGCTGCCGGCAAGATTGATCTCCTTGCCCGACCAGAAGCGCCAGGTACTGACCATCAGAAATCCTGTGAGCCCCACGAGGATAAGCCAGGGAATCGCGAGCCACCACGCCTGCATGGGAATGCCATAGCAAAGATGGACAGTGGACGCCAGCAGGCCCGCCGCCGCGGGAATCGGCATGCCAACGAAATACTTGCGATCCGGTCGCCCGGGATTGCGCGGCTGGGCGTCGTGGCTGATGTTGAACCGCGCCAGGCGCGACGCTCCACCAATGAGGTAAAGAAAACAGAAGAAAGCTCCCGCCTGCATCAGATGCAGCCGCAGATGGGCATTGATCGAGTCAGGCAGGAAATGGAAACCCCAGATGAACGCCAGCAGGCTGGGCGCCACGCCGAACGTAATCACGTCGGCCAGCGAATCCAGTTCCTTGCCAAAATCGCTGCATGTGTTGGTCATGCGGGCGATGCGGCCATCAAGAGCGTCAAGGGGGATGGCAGCCAGGATGGCGATGGCTGCCCAGTCCAGATGGACCTCCGCGTTGCCGGTGATCGCAGCAATGGTCTGGGTAATCGAAAAGTAGCCGGCACCGATATTGCCCGCGGTAAACAGCGACGGCAGCAGAAACATGCCGCGGCGCAGCCGGGCACGCGCGTCGGCTTTGGCACGGGTGGAGTCAAGACGGTTCACGCGCGGTCACTCCCGGGCATGGCTGCCAGAATGCTTGCGCCGCCGCGCACCCGCTGGCCCGTCTTCACGCGCAGCACGGCTTCGGCCGGCAACAGCACATCCACGCGCGAACCGAACTTGATGAGGCCCACCCGCTGCCCGCGCTCCACTCTGTCGCCCTCGCGGAAGTTGAATACGATGCGCCTTGCCAGCAGACCGGCAATCTGTTTGAAAGTCACCTCGATGCCCTCGCCGCGCACCGTCACGATGTTCTGCTCATTGCGGTCGGCTGAGGCTGGATTCATCGCGTTCAGGTATAGACCCTTCTGATAGCGAACCGAGGTAAGAACGCCGGCGATAGGCGAACGGTTCACGTGCACGTCAAAGACGCTGAGGAAAATGCTGATGCGCTGCCGAGCGCCTTCCGGCGTAGCGAGCGTGACAGTCTCTGTCACCAGCCCGTCGCCGGGCGACACAATCAACCCTGGGCCGACGGGAATCTCCCGCTCGGGATCGCGGAAGAACCAGAGAAAAAACGCCGCCAGAAGCACCGGCACGATGGCCCACACCCAGCCGTGCGTAGCCCACGCCACCGCCGCAGCCACCGCCAGAAGACTCAAACCGTATATGTAACCGTCACGAACCATAGTCCCCAACGATTATACGGTTGATTCACCAGCCGCGGGCGGTGAAATGCACACACACCCACTCGTAAGAGCGGTTTCGGCCGCCGTTGCACCAAATACCCGCTTCAGTCAAATGCCTGAGAAGGTCCTACGCTACCGCCGCGATGCGGTGTTCCAGAGCGTAGATCAGGTCCTTGGCGTGGAGCTTGAGCTTCTTCAGCCGTATTTCTTCGAGTTGCTCATCCTCGGTGAGATAGGGCTTCTGAAGCAACTCTTCCAAACGCTGAGCGTATCGACGGTGTTCGGAATGCAGGCGTTCGATTTCTTCGCCCAGCGTGGAATCCTTTATCTCATCCATCAAGCACCTCCGTGCGTCCCAGAACATCTACATATATCTCCACCGCC
>JAJXUS010000010.1:1002-13438 GCA_021782675.1 Acidobacteriota bacterium | reverse complement strand
GATCCGCAGGACCGCCGCCAGCGCTTCTCGGTCAGCCAGGAAGTCTTCGAGAGGCAGCAGGCCGTGTGGGCCGATGCTGTCGGCAAGATGCAGCCCCAACGGCCGGGCGTGGTGGACGTCTACGGCATCGTGTTCGCGCCCTATGCATCCGAGGACGTGTTCCTGCGCGAGTCGGCGATTGAGCGGGTGCGACGCGGCGTCACCACCCTGAAGGAGATCAACAAGGTCACCTTTATTGAAGCGTCGCGGTAGAGCAGGGCAACGAGGGAACGGGAACGAATGAGCTCGATCTTGAACAGGGTCTCAGTCATGGCACCGGCGGGCGGACGGCCCCCGGCGGTGGTGGAGGTTTCGCCCCAGGGTGTGCTGGCCGCGACAGCAAAAGCGGGCAGTGGCCCCCTCTATGCTTTCGCGGCACTGCCGACGGGCACGCTGACGCCCAGGATTGATGGCATCAACCTGCATGCGCCCGACACGGTGGCGAGCGCAATCCGCACGGCGCTGGACGAAGTTTCGCCACGGACACGGGCAGTGACGCTGGTGCTGGCCGATGCGCTGGTGCGGGTGTTCATGCTGGAGTTCGATTCGCTGCCCGCCAAAGCGGCGGAGGCGATTCCGGTGCTGCGTTTCAGACTGCGCAAGATGGTTCCCTTCGACGCGGAACATGCGGCGGTGAGCTACCAGGTGCTTTCCCAGACCCAGACCGAGTGCAACGTTCTGACGGCGGTGATACCCGGTCCGGTGCTGGAGGAGTATGAGAGCGCCGTGCGCGCTGCCGGCTATGAAGCAGGCGCGGTGCTGCCTTCGAGCCTGGCGGCGCTGGAGACGATGGATGAGATGGAAGCTGTGCTGGCGGCGCATCTGAGCGGCGCCACAATGACGACCACCATCACCAATGGTCAGAACCTGCTGCTCTACCGGACCGTGGATCTACCTCAGGATCGCGATGAGCGGAGCAGCGAGGTGCAGCGGGGTATTGCGGTGGCGGCTGCGTATTACGAAGACAAGCTGCAGGCCCCGCCGCGGCACCTGTACTATGCGGGCAATGAGAAGATCGAGGAGTTCGCCGCCTGGATTGGCGATGCGGAGATGACGATTGTGGAACTGGCTCCGCGGCCTGAAAGCGGCGGGGTGAGCACCCTGGGCCCGGTCAGCTTTGCCGGGGTAAACGGCGCACTGGCGGGGGCACGATAGACGATGCGGATTACGATCAATCTGGCCAGCCGCCCCTACGCCGATCTTGGACCGGCGATGAAGCGTCTGCGCATCGGCATGGCGGTGCTGGCGGCGCTCTGCATCGGCCTGGGGCTGGGACTGCACGCGGTGCATAACAAAGCTGACGCAGCCCGCGCCCGCGAGCTGGGGCTGGACCGGCAACTGGATAGCGTGAGCCAGGAACGGCAGGGCTATATGCGCATGATGCAGCAGCCGCAGAACGCGCAGCTGCTGGCACAGGTGGCGGAGCTGAACCAGCTCTTCGATGAAAAGCAATTTTCATGGACGCTGGCGATGGAGAACCTGGAGACGGTGCTGCCCGGCGGAGTGATGGTGACGACGCTGGAGCCGGTGCGCGCCAAGAACGGCCAGATCACGTTGCACCTGCGCGTGGTGGGGCCGCACGACCTGGGAGTGGATCTGGTGCGCAACCTGGAGCACTCGCGTCGCTTCCTGCATCCGCGTATCGTCGGCGAGAATTCAGAATCCTCGGCAAATGGTGCCAATGAGGCGCTGCAGCCAGTGAGCGCGTCGAGCCGCTTCGACTTCGACATTCTGGCCGAATACAACCCGCCGGGGCCGGATGAGCAGAAGTCGACCAAAGCCGGGAAGAAGGAAGCGGAAAACAGAGCAGCTCCTGAACCCGGCGCCGCCCGTAATCCGCGAGCAAACCGGGCGCAGCGCCTGCAGTCTGGGGCAGCGCGGGAACGCCGCCCGTACACTGGGCAGAGCGCGCCGCAGCCCCGGAAGCCAAACCCGGCAGCAATGCCGCAGCCGTTGGGAGGTGGACGATGAGCGAACAGCCTTCAGCACTGCGGGAGCGGCTGAGTTCTCCCCTCACCTGGCACTACGTTGGCTTCACCGCGCTGCTGGTGCTGGCGATTGGAATGGGCGTCCGCATGGGCCTCGACTGGGTGGCAATCGACAGCTCCGCCGAGCAGACGGTTGCGGGCAAACAGGTGCAGTTGCACGCGATGGAACTGGCAACGCAGCCCCTGCACGGACTCGATAAGCGAGTGGCGCAGACGCGGGAACAGCTCCGCAACTTTTTCCAGAAACGCATTCCGCCCAGCTACTCATCCATCTCCAGCCGATTTGGCGATCTGGCGGTGAAGTCGGGTGTGCGCCTGTCGCGGGTGCAGTATACGCAGGGACCGCCGGGACCGGACCTCACCGAGATCTCGATGGATGCAGGGATCAGCGGCGAATACCCGCAGATCATGCATTTCATCAATGGCCTGGAGCGGGACCAGGTGTTCTTTGTGATTCGCGCCATGACCTTAACCGGGCAGCAGGGCGGGCTGGTGAATCTGAGGCTGCGGGTTTCCACCTGGCTGCGGCCGGCGGACGCGGTAGCCAGCGGGTTGCCGGCAACTCCTCAGGCCGAGCCATCCGGCGCGGCAGCCTCGCCGGCGGGGAGCCAGCAACCGGCTCCAGCCGCACAGCCGGCACGGGCCGGGCAGCCCGCACGGGAGGTTGAGTAGCCATGGCCCTGCCGTTGGGAATCGAAAACAAGAAGCAGCTTTACCTGGTGATTGCGCTGTTCGCAATCATCGCGGTAGTGGGCGGAGCGGAGCTGTACTCGTCCCTTTCCGGGCCTCCGCCGCGTCCTTTACCGACCCAACAGAACCCCGCACAACGAGGGGCTACCATGCCCGCATCGCAGGCTCAGGCAGGCCCAGAGGCAGAGAAAGTGACCAGCAACTCCTCGCTCGATCCCACGCTGCATTTTGAAAAGCTGGCGCAAAGCGAGGACGTGGAGTACGAGGGAACGGGCAGAAACATTTTTTCGGCGTCATCGGCGCCGGCGATTCCTGTCCCGCTGAAGACGGCACGGGCCGCGGGAGGGCCCGCGGTGACTGCTCCTGCGGGGCCTCCGCCGCCCCCACGGCCGCCTGCGATCGACCTCAAGTACTTTGGCTACGAGGAGACACCCAACAAGACGCTTCAGGCCTTTTTCGTGCACGGGGATGACATCTTCATGGCTAAGAGCGGCGACGTCGTCGATCACCGGTACAAGGTAGGGACGATCCGCCCCACCAGCGTGGAGATCACCGACCTGGGCTACAACAACACTCAGACTCTGCCGTTGGCGTCCAACTAGCGGCGGGAGTGCGGCCTGGATCGCAGTCTCCTTGCAGGGTCTGAGATTCTGTCCATCAAAGCTCTTTACGATGGGACGAAAGTGGAAATCCGGCGGTTGCCGGACTGAGCGGAACCGGTTCCAGGTGCGTCAACCAAACAGCGGAGCGATGCAGAATCATCTTCCTAAAACTCGCAGGCCAAAGCCCTCGGAAGATGGCTTCATGCTTCTTGCGGCGATCTTCATGCTGGCCCTGCTGGTGATTGCTCTTTCGGTGGCGGTGCCCGAGATTTCCAAGTCGATCGAGCGTGACCGCGAGGTGGAGACGATGCACCGTGGGCAGCAGTATGCCCGCGCGATCCAGCTCTATTACCGCCGTTTCAATGCTTATCCCCCCAGTATCGATGCGTTGGTGAAGACTAATAACGTCCGATTTCTGCGCAAGAAGTACATTGACCCGATCACCGGCAAGGACGACTGGAAACCGGTCCTGTTCGGGCAGAACAAGACGCCGCTGGCAATGGGCTTTTTCGGCCAGCCGCTGGGCGGGCTGAACGGTGCCACGCCGCTGGCGGGAACCGGGCCGAGCGGCGGAAACGCTGCGCAGGGAGCGGGATTCATGGGACCCACCGGCGGCGGATCGAGCACCATTGGAGGAGGGGGGTTGAACACCCCCGGCAGCATCTTCGGCTCCTCCGCGCAGTCCGGTACGCCGGGTGCAGGGAGCTCGCCCACCGGCGGCGGAACGGATGCGAGCGGCAATCCCATAGCTGGTGCGGGAGGCACGGCGAGCGGCACCAGCGGTACGTCGGGTGGGAGCAGCGTCTCTGCGGGCGGGGCCACCGGCTCGAGCGGTAGCGGATTCATGAGCGGCCAAACGGGCCAGACCTTTGGCGGCGCGGGAATCGTGGGCGTTTCCCCGCCCAGTCCCAAACAATCCATTCTGATTTACAAGAAGAAGGAGCACTTCAACGAGTGGGAGTTCACCTATAGCCCGCTCAGCGAGTTACAACAGCAGGGCGGCGCAGGCGGCAACCTGATGCCGGGCAGCGGGACCAACGGCCAGACCGGAGCCCCGGGATTTGGCGGGACGGGTACGACTCCCGGATTTGGCGGCACCGGATCTTCGCCCGGATTCGGCGGTACTGGGTCTTCGCCTGGATTTGGGGGTACGGGAAGCGGCTCCGGATTTGGGGGATCGACATTTGGCAATCCCGGTGGCGGAATGGGTTCCAGCCCCTCGCCTTCTCCAACCCAGCCGCAGCAGTAACAGCTTCCCTGCCCTTGACCTGAGCACAAAAAAACCTGCCCCGGCGGCAGGCTTTTTTGTGTATCCAGACGAAGGCAGCTTAGACGCTGAAAGAGGATCCGCATCCGCAGGTGGACTTGACCTGCGGGTTTTCAAACTTAAAGCCAGCGGCTTCAAGAGTTTCCACGTAATCAACGATGCAGCCGTTGAGGTACATCAGCGAAGTGGCATCAACGAAGACCTTGAGATCGTCGAAGGCAAACACCTTATCCATCATGCCGCTCTGATTCTCGAAGGCCATGGAGTACTGGAAGCCGGAGCATCCGCCGCCCACTACGCCGACGCGAAGGCCGGCTGGAATGGGGTCTTGGGTCGCCATGATCTCGCGCACCTTGGCGATTGCCTGCGGAGTGAGGGTAATAGGCGCCTTCTTGGTGGTTTCCTGCGCCGGGGTCGCTGTGGCTGTGGCCATGGGTCTCTCCCTTGGGATGAAGTGCTTCTCTTTCCACTTTACCGCTCGGGAAGCAGGGTTACAACCCCCGGGCGGGATCACTTCTTTCGATGCTCCAGAGCAGGCCAGGTCGCAGAAAGCAGGATACAAAGTTGACCGGGGTGGGTTAGCCCGCGCAGAACAAACCGGAAATACCGGAAAATAGCCGATGCAAATTGGACACAATCGGAGCTATTATGGTTGACCAAATGGCTCCCTCGTATCTGTCGGAACCGGTAATGAAAGCTCTTCCGCCGGGGATCCGGAACCAGGTAGTCCATTGGAGGTGAAACCATGACCTTACTTCCCGTCATGTGGACGCTATGGGGTGTACTGGTTGGCGCAGCGGCAATTCTGCATATCTATCGCGGCAGCCTGATGAAAGACGAAGAAGATCAGATCTTCCTCGATGATTCGTTTGATCACGAAAAGGCTGCGCAGGCCGCCATCGTGGCCAAAGTGAACAAGGTCGAGCCGATGCTGAAGGTCGCGTACTGGCTGGTGCTGGCGATGACCCTTGTTGTCATCGTCTATTACGTGCGCGACATTCTGGTTCATCTCGACATTATTCAGTAGCACTGATCAGTAGAAGAAACACCCCGGGGCATCTATTGCGTGGAGAGAAAGGATCCCGCAACTGATGCCAGGGGGTGGTGTTTGCCAAAGCGCCACAGTTGCGCGACAGAGAACCCGGTCGGTCGCGGGCCAAGCGAATGCGCAGCGTCGCGGAAGCAACGCAGACCACTCTCCGCAGTTGAGGCGCCGATGCAGGTGCATCCCGAGATCGGATGCCTGAGCGGCGCCTTTCCTTGCTGCTATGGAAACAAGTTCTACAGGTTGAAAAGCTGATGGTAGACGTCCATCAGGTAATAGCCGGCCACGACGACTGTCATGGCACCGAGCATCCACACCAAAATGCGTTTCAAGGGTTCGACCTTGTTGAGGCGGGCTACGATGACAGCCTGCTCCTGGCGGACGTGTTCCATGGAATCGTGCAACAGCAACTGGTAGTCTTCATCGCGGGCAAAACGGCCGGCGATGATATTCACGATGATGAGGAGGAGAAAGAGTGCGAACCAGACTGTCCAGAGGACCGGAGCAAACTGCATAGGTCACCTCGCGATCAATTTCGGCCGCGACGGCGCGGAAGAGATGCAATGGTGGCCGCTGTTCGCGCTCGTGCGTGGCCGTTCGATTGCGATGTTATTCGCCGGTCGCGCATCTCCCGGTGATGACAATCACGAGGCTGCGCGCTCTTCCGCACACGGGAAGGCGAAGGCAAAAACGGGACAGGTTGCCGCGCTGTGCTGCAGCAACCTTATCGCAATATTTCTCAGCGTCCAGGGGGTCTCGGCTGGCTTACTCGACCTGCTGTCGGGCGCGGTAACCATCGCGGGCAATGATGTCGTACTTGAGCGGGTGGTGCTTCTGGTCCTGCATCCGCAGCGGCTTTCCCTCATCGTCCACGAGTTCTACACGCAGCTTGCGATAGGTGCCGTCCTGTTTGGCGTTGGTGGGCCGGTAGACCAGTTCGTACTTGGAACGGATGTTCTGGTTGATGGTCTGCACTACATCCGGAAGCGACGCCGCAAAGACTGGCTGGAAGTACATGCCGCCGGTGAGGTTGGCGAAGGTGCGGAGCTGGTTTTCAGCCTGCAGGTAAGTAAGATCGCGCATGCCGCCAGACATGCCTCCCTCTCCACCCGTAAGTTCCATGAGCATGCCGCCAGTGGCGATGGAGAAAATCGTGATGTCGTGCGACTCCTTCACCTTTTTAAGGATCTTGTCGAGAGTGAGCTTGGAAAAGGTGTCGACGCCGGAGGCGATCAGAATGATGTACTTTTGCCCCTCGACGCGAGAGAGCCGGTCGATGCCCTCCGAGAGCGCATCGAAGATGTCGGTTTCAGAAAAGGCCGCAGGCATATACGATTCCATACCCAATTCGTTAATGCCCTCCTGAATCTGGCTTTTGTCCTGGGTAAAGTCGCTAACGATGTGGGTATTCAGGTCGAAGGTCATCATCGCGACGTAGTCCTGGGGGCGGAGCTGCTGGGTGAAGGCCCAGGCGGTGTTCAACATGTCCATGCGGTAGATCCAGCCGCGGGCGGCGAACTCGCAGAGCAGCAGTGCGGTGATGGGAGCTTCAACCCGCTTGAATCCCTCGATCTTCTGGGGAACTCCGTCTTCATAGACCCGGAAGTTACCGGGTTTGAGACCAGGAACGAACTGGTGCGTCTTTTCCAGTAGCACGCCTACGTCGACGGTGACTTCGGGCACGTCGATCTTGAGGGAGACACTGGGAGCGCCCGCGGGATTCTTGAAGGTGCGGTCCTCGGGGGCTGGCGGAGGCGGAGGCGGATTATCGTCCGGATTTTTCTTGGGGATCGCGATGGCACCATTGTCCCCGGAGGGACCTCCGGAGTCGGGTGCGGCCTGAGGTTGCTGCTGTGCGGAGGGAGTCTGTCCGGAATCTTGAGATTGCGCCGGGCACAAAGGTGCAGCAGTCAGCCCGAGTGCAGCGGCCAGAACCAGGGGAATTGAAAGGCGGCTGGAAGTGTGGAATCGACGCAATAGGGACATTACAACCTCTTTGCTCACCAGCATACGGGATTGGGGCCGGAAGCGGTCGACCGTCGCCGCCGACAGCAAGCGAGCCAGCGATGCGTGCCCGGCAAGCGGGAAATACGCGACTGGCTGTACTCTTATAGACGTGGAACCTCGCGTGAAGGAAACCAGACTGGGGCTCTGTGCCCTGCTCGTTATGTTTTGCCTGATGGCGCTGACGGGGAACCCTGCGTCAATATGGGGGCAAAGCCCAACACAACCGCCGCAGCCCGCACCTTCCGGTCCTCCGGCGACCAGCACGTTCTTTCCACTAAGCCAGGTACATCGCGGGCTTATGGGTACGGCCTGGACGGTTTTTGAGGGCAGCACCCCCGAGCCCATGCAGGTAGAGATTCTGGGCGTTCTGCGCGGTGCGCGCGGTCCCGGGCAGGACATGATCCTGGCGCGCCTGCGGGGCGAAAAGCCCGAGTACACGGGTGTAGTGGAGGGCATGAGCGGCAGCCCGGTCTATATCGGCGACAAACTGCTGGGTTCGCTCTCCTATAGAATCGGCCAGTTCAGCAAAGATCCCATCGCAGGTATCACGCCCATCGAGCAGATGCTGGGGCTGCGCGATTTGCCCGCCGGCTCGGCCCAGCCCGCGCCCAAAGCAGCCACTCCAGTCACCACCGCCTCCCTTTCGCTTCCCGCGAATCTGCCAGTCTCACAAGCGGGTATGAATTTTCAGGCCATGGAGACGCCGCTGGTCATGAGCGGCTTCGAGCCGCAGGCCGTGCAGTTGTGGCAACAGAAGATGGCGGGCACGACACTGCAGTCTGTTGCGGCGGGAGGGATGGGTGGCACATCGTCGGCCGATCCTCCCATGTCCCCTGCTGCGGAATCGACGTTGAAGCCAGGCTCGGCAATCAGCGCGCAACTGGTGCGCGGAGACGTGGAAATAGCCGCCACATGCACCATCACGTATATCGATCCCAAACAATTGCTGGCGTGCGGACACCCGGTGCTGCAGGCGGGGCCGGTATCGCTGCCCATGACGACCGCCGACGTGGTGACCACGCTGGCCTCGCCGCTGAACGCATTCAAGATCATCAACACGGGAGCCACTGTTGGGGCATTCACTGAAGACCGCGAGTCGGGCATCCGCGGAATTCTTGGCGCGCAGGCGCACATGATCCCCATGCACATTGGCGTTGACGGACCAGATGGCAAGCGCAATATCAACGTCCAGGTCGTCGATCTGCCCTCGTTGACCTCGCAGGCAGTGCTGGTGGTGCTCTACAACTCGCTACTTCAGTCCAACGAGAGCACGGCCGAGACCAGCTACCACGTCACGGGAAGCATCGATCTGGCTAATTATCCGGCTGCTCCACTGGATCTATGGGTGTCCGCGGGAGACATGATGCCCGCGCCGATGGAAGCAGCGCTCCTGGCCGGCGAGCAATTTTCCAAACTGTATTCCAATGACGCGCGGCGGGGCGCAATCAAGAATGTGGACCTGCATGTGGATGTGATTCCGCGCCGCCTGGAGGTGCAACTGGTGAGCGCACGGCTGGTATCGAGCGACATGGTACACGACGGCGACACCATCACCGTGGAGGCTACACTGCGGGCGTGGCAGCAGCCGGAACGGAACGTTCGCATCCCCATTCGCTTGCCGGCGCGACTCGACAGCGGCACGCTGCGGGTTCTGGTTTCAGACGGGGCCACGCTGGACCGCACCCTCCAGCAACCGCAGCCGAATGCGAACAGCGAAGATATGGAAACAGTGCTCGCGAAGGCCCAGCGAGCGCATCCCGCGGATCGCGTCTATGTGAGCGTGCTGGCGCCTGAGGCCCAGGCCACCATGGATGGCGAGACCTTGACCAGCCTGCCCCTCTCGGTGGCGAACGCTCTGGAACCGGTGAGGACATCCCAGGAGATCAGCTTGAACGGCGAATCGGCGGAGTTGGCAGGCGATGTGCCCGCGGGCGGCGTCCTGAGCGGATATCAGATTCTTCATGTGCATGTCATAGACGGGGGCGGGTTACACTAGAGCGAACGCATCATAACCAATTGGACAGCCCGGCGCGGTCTTGCCGGGCACTTGCACCAGACCAACCTTCAGCAAGGAGCCCCAGACTATCATGGCTCAAATTCAAGGACTTGCAGCGCATGCGGCAGGAGCCGAACTTCTGCCTTTTCACTACGACCCCGGTCCGCTGGGGGCACAGGATGTTGAGATCGAGATCTCGCACTGCGGCGTGTGTCACAGCGACCTTCACCTCATCGCGAATGACTGGGGCGTGAGCCAGTATCCGTTCATTCCCGGCCATGAGGTGATCGGGAAGATCGCGGCCCTGGGCAATGCGGTCAAAGGGCTGGAGAAGGGGCAGCGCGTCGGCGTGGGCTGGCAGTCGAACTCCTGCGGCGTGTGCGAGTGGTGCACCCGGGGCCTGGAGAATCTGTGCCCGGCGGCGGAAGCAACCTGCGTGCGGCGCCACGGCGGCTATGCCGACCGGGTGCGCGGCAACGCGCGCTTTGCAATTCCGATTCCAGAGGCGCTGGAAAGTGAGAACGCTGCACCACTGCTCTGCGGAGGCATTACCGTCTATAACCCGCTGCGCACCCATGACGTCAATCCGGCATCGCGCGTAGGCATTGTGGGGATCGGCGGGCTGGGACACATGGCCATTCAATTTGCGCGAGCGTTTGGCGCGGAAGTGACGGCCTTTTCCACCTCGGCTTCAAAGGAAAAGGAAGCCCGCGACCTCGGCGCGCACCGCTTTGTGAACAGCCGTGAAACCAAGGCCATGAAAGAAGTAGCCGGAACGATGGACTTCATTCTGAATACGGCCAATGCGGACCAGGATTGGAACACTTATGTCCAGGCGCTTCGCCCCACCGGCACGCTGTGCTTTGTCGGGGTTCCGCCCTCACCGGTCTCGCTGGCGGCGTTTCCGCTCATCTCGGGGATGCGCTCGGTGTGCGGCAGCCCGATCGGCAGCCCGCATATGCTGCGGGAGATGATGGACGTGGCTGCGCGCCATGGAGTGAAGGCCACCACGGAAAGCTTCCCAATGGCGAAGGCCAACGAAGCCATCGAAAAAGTGAAGAAGAACAAGGTGCGCTATCGGGCGGTGCTGGCGAATTGAGCCGGCGGCACAACGAGAAGACTAGAGAGCTGATCGCAACCGCGATCAGCTCTTTTCTATTAGCCGCGATGATGCAGGCGCCGGCGGATCACCAGAACGGCGGCTACACAGCCTTTCCGGGCCCCAGGATGTACTCTGATTTATGACTGATTCCCTTCCTCCGGCAGCGGCATACGGCCGGCGGCAACCCTCTCAGAACCCCAAGATAGAAGGAGTCGAACGTTGTCTTCCGATTTCGAGCTGAAGCAGATTCGGCGCGCCCTGTTGAGCGTGACCGACAAGACCGGGCTGGTGGATTTTGCGGGCGCGCTGGCGGCCATGGGCGTCGAACTCATCTCCACCGGAGGAACGGCCAAAGCGCTGCGCGAGGCGGGCCTGACGGTAAAGGACATCAGCGAGCTGACGGAGTTTCCGGAGATGCTGGACGGGCGCGTCAAGACGCTGCATCCGCGTGTCCATGGCGGATTGCTGTATGTTCGCGGCAACAAGGAACACGAAGCAGCCGTAGCCAAGCACGGCATTCAGCCCATCGACATGGTGGTGGTGAATCTCTATGCCTTCGAGAAGACAGCGGCACAGCCTGGGGTCGCCTTCGGGCACCTGATCGAGAACATCGATATCGGCGGACCGTCGATGGTGCGGTCGGCGGCGAAAAACTTTGAGGATGTCGCGATCGTGACGCGGGTCTCCGATTATCCCGCTATTGTGGAGGAGTTGAAGGCCAACAACGGCGGCCTGGGACGCGCGACGCGATGGCGGCTGGCGAAGCAGGCCTTTACAACCACGGCAGCCTACGATGCGGCCATTGCGGGCACGCTGGAGCGCATTCCTGAGCCGCCCGGGGAAAAGGCCTCGGCTGAGTTGAACTCCGCCGAGTTTCCAGCCACGCTGCGCATCAACTTTCCGTTGGCGCAGAGCCTGCGTTATGGCGAAAACCCCCACCAGCGGGCAGCGCTGTATGCAGATGGCAGCGGCCTCGGAATAGCCGGGGCAACGCAGTTGCAGGGCAAGGAACTCAGCTTCAACAATCTCGTCGATCTGGATGCCTGCTGGGAACTGGCGCAGGAGTTTGATGAACCCGCGGTCATTATCGTGAAGCACACCAACCCCTGCGGAGCGGCCTTGGGCGCTACGGTGCGGGAGGCTTACGAAAAAGCGCTCGCCTGCGACCCGGTTTCGGCGTTCGGCGGAGTGATCGGCATTAATCGCGAGGTGGACGGCGCGGCCGCCGAAGAGATTGCCAAGCTGTTTGTAGAGGCGATCGCAGCGCCGAAGTTCACCGCCGATGCACGGGAGCGATTTGCGAAAAAGAAGAACCTGCGCCTGGTTGAAGTGCGGCCGGCCCCGCCGCGACCGGTGGTAAAGCACATCTCAGGCGGCCTGCTGCTGCAGGATGCGGACACGGGGCGCGTTGCGGAAGGGGAGCTGAAGGTGGTGACCTCGCGACAGCCCAGCCGCGAAGAGCTGCACAGCCTGCAATTTGCGTGGCGAGTATGCAAGCACGTGAAGTCGAATGCAATTGTCTACGCGCGCGCGGGACAGACGCTGGGTGTGGGCGCGGGACAGATGAGCCGTGTGGACGCGGCGCGGTTCGGCGCCATGAAAGCGGTGCTGCCGCTGGGCGGTTGCGTGGCAGCCTCCGACGCTTTCTTTCCCTTCCCCGACGGCCTGGAGGCTGTGGCCAAGGCGGGCGCGACGGCTGT
>JAJXUS010000010.1:0-992 GCA_021782675.1 Acidobacteriota bacterium | reverse complement strand
GGGGATCGGTCAACGATCAGGACGTGATTGCGGCAGCCGACAGGCTGGGCATCGCTATGGGGTTTACCGGAATGCGGCATTTCCGGCACTGAGAAGCTGTCTCAACCATGAATTCCCCGGCAACCGCGTCGGGCTCCGCATCCAAACGGAAGAGCGGAGCCTGACGGTATGGGAAGACGCTCCCCGCCCAGCGTTTTGGGTGAAGAAGGCAAAGAAGTTTGGGGCTAAAGATGGGGCAGCCGGCCGCTGCGCCCTTCCTCACCCGGGAAATGCAAGATGCTAATGCGACAAACGGCAGGTAGAATCGTCTTTACAGTAGGACGAGCACGGCTGCCGGCGCAGCGCGTTGGCTCCCACGCATGATTTGTGCCGGACCGTCTGACGGAAAGGGCGCGGTATCCCCAGAATGATGAAACCCAAGACTCTCTCGTTGACTGCGCGGTTCAGTCTTGCCGCCGGGTGCTTTGTTCTGGCCCCTGCCTTCACCCTGCTCGCACAAGCCGCCCCCGCCGGCAGCGCAGCGCCTTCGACGGCGACCGTCCCGGCAAAGGCGGCAGCGCCGGCAACGGATTCGAATCGCGCAACTGCCTACTATCACGCCGCGCTGGCTGGAGTGTACGAGGACGACGCCATCTCAGAAGGTCATCCCGATGAGGTCACGCAGGCCATCGAGCAATACAAGCTGGCGCTGAATGCGGATCCCGACTCGGCCGAGTTGAACGATGAACTGGCGGAGCTCTACTTCCGCAGCGGCCGCGTGCACGACGCCGAAGTCACGCTCAAGAACCTGCTCAAGAACTCGCCGGACGACGTGGACGCACACAAACTGCTGGGCCGCATCTACCTGCGGCAACTGGGCGAAGGGCAGAGCGGCGTTTCCTCCTCATCGCCTACGGGGAATGTTCTCGACCAGGCCATTGCCGAATTTGAAAAGATCGCAGCACTGCAGCCGCAAGACGTGGAAGACCGCATGGTTCTTGGACAGCTTTACA
>JAJXUS010000421.1 GCA_021782675.1 Acidobacteriota bacterium | reverse complement strand
GGAGTATGCGGGGTTTCTGTCAGGCACTGCGTCGGTCTCGGGCGGGTCCATGTAGCGTGCGAGCGGCGAACGCGGGGGGAGGATGAAAGCGGATTTCCAGCGGGAACGACTGAAAGGCAAGCCGGTCAGCGGGAACACCGGATCCTCTGCGGAGATGACACAATGGAAAGCCCGAAGCATCTCATTCCAGAAAGGGAAATGAATCATGGACCGCAACTCCCCCAAGAGTGCCGCTCGCAAAGCTCACAGCGCGGCCAGCCGCCGCCGCTCGCAAAACTGGACTGAACCTCAGCCGATGTTCGGGCAGCCGCGGCCATCGCCCGATCCGACGAGGTTTCTGATTCCGCATCCTTCCGACAACCGGAAGTACCAGCGTGTGAACAAGCACCTGCTGCAGCCGGTGCCGATGGCTCGCGGCGGTGCTGTGGAGCCGGTGCTGACATTGGCGGATGCACTGGGCAGCGGCGGCTCAAACACGGTCGAGTCGATTCAGCGATCCGGCCAGCTGGTGTTCCATTGCGTCGGTGATACGGGCAGCGTGCGTGGGCCGCAGACGCAGTCGCTGGTGGCCGACAAGATGGTTGCCGACTTCACGGAGGTTCACCCGCTGAGCGTGCCGCATTTTTTCTACCACCTGGGCGATGTGGTCTACAGCTTTGGCGAGGCGCGCTACTACTACGATCAGTTTTACGAGCCCTATCGCGAATATCCGGCGCCCATCTTCGCCATCCCCGGCAATCATGACGGACTGGTGTTCAACGGCGACCGTGATCGGACGCTGGAAGCGTACCTCCGCAACTTCTGCGCCGAGGCGCCGGTACACACGCCGGAGGCCGGTGGCCTGCTGCGTACCGCGATGACGGAGCCAGGCGTCTACTACACCTTGGAGGCACCGCTGGTGCGCATCCTGGGCGTGTACAGTAACGTTCTGGAAGACCCGGGCGTGATCTCGAGCGAAGGCGACCCGGAGTCGCCCGTCAGCGACGTGCAGCTTGCATTTCTAGCCGCCGCCCTGCGGCGCGCGAAACAGGACACAGATGCAGGCCGCTTTCGCGGAGCAGTGCTGATTGCCGTACATCATCCGCCATTCACCTATGGTGGGGAGCACTCCGGCAGTCCGCGCATGCTGGAAGACCTGGACAACGTGGCGCAGAAGGCCGGCTTCTGGCCGCATGCGGTGCTTTCCGGCCATGCGCACAACTACCAGCGCTTCACGCGTACGGTGGGCAAGACGCAGATTCCGTACATCGTCGCCGGATGTGGCGGCCACGCCATCACCCGTCTCCGGCACGACGCAGCGGGCGCGATTCGCACGCCCGCGCAGGTCACGGACTCGCTCGTCTTTGAGAATTACGACGATCGCCACTACGGATATCTGCGCGTCACCGTGACAGAGACGCAGTTGAAATTCGAGTTTCATCCTGCCGAAGATGGCTCTTCGGAGAAGACTCCGGATGATCGGGTGGTCGTTGATTTGAAGACGCGAAGGCTCATAACCGCCTGATTCTGCTTTGCGCTGGGAACGAATCAGAAATTTTCGAGGCATGAGGCAACCCCGAGGCGCGGGCATTTACAGGCTTTCCGCAAAGATCGCTGGTCCGGTATTGAACGGGCCGCTGGTAAAATTCAGGGCAATGGCTTCAGCAAAGGTTACAAATCTTCCCTCCGCCAACCAAGATTCATTTTGGCAGGATCGCCGCGTCGCGTACTTTTCGATGGAAATTGCGGTCGCGCCTGAGATACCGACCTACAGCGGAGGCCTTGGTGTCCTGGCCGGGGACACGCTTCGATCCGCTGCGGACACCGGGCTGCCGCTGGTGGCTGTGACGCTGTTGCACCGCAGAGGGTATTTCAGACAGCATCTCAGCGCCGATGGCGTACAGACCGAACAAGATGCGCCGTGGGAGCCGGAGAAATTGCTGGAGCCGCTGAGCCCTGCCGAGGCCATCACGATTCAGGGCCGGCCGGTGATGGTGCGCGCCTGGCGGAAAGATATTGTTGGCGTCGATGGCCATGTGGTGCCCGTTATTTTTCTCGATACTGACCTGGCGCCCAACGATCCCTGGGACCGCACCCTGACCGATCACCTGTACGGTGGCGACACCTTTTACCGGCTGTGTCAGGAGACGGTCCTCGGCCTGGGCGGAATGCGCATCCTGAATGCCTTGGGCTGCGCGCCCGATGTGTATCACATGAATGAAGGGCACGCGGCGCTGCTGACAATGGCGCTGCTGGAAGAGCAGATGGGCGACCGCGGGCTGGCGCAGGCGACGGACGAAGACCGCGAACAGGTTTGTGAGCGCTGTGTGTTCACCACCCATACGCCGGTACCTGCGGGGCATGACCGCTTCTCGCTCGACCAGGCACAGCACATCCTCGGCGCTGAACGCACGAGTACGTTGCAGCGGTTCGGTTGCTGCCCGGAGGGCATGCTCAATATGACGTATGTTGCGCTGCGCTTTTCGCGCTATGTCAACGGCGTCGCCATGCAGCACGGCCGAGTTTCCCAGGAGATGTTTCCGACCTATCCTGTGCACGCCATTACCAACGGCGTGCATGCGGCGACCTGGCTGCAGCCGGCCATGCAGCGGCTGCTGGATGAGCGCGTTCCCGAATGGCGCCGCGACAATTTATATCTCCGCTTTGCCATCGGCATCGCGCCGGAAGAGATCCACGCGCGGCACATGGAGGGCAAACGGACGCTGATGGCGACGGTTGCCGAACGCACCGGGCTGAAACTGCAGGAAGACTGCTTTACGCTGTGCTTTGCGCGCCGCGCCGCCACTTATAAACGCGCCGACCTCCTGTTTACCGACCGCGGACGTCTGGCGCGCATTGCCGAAGAATTCGGCGGGTTGCAGATCATCTACGCTGGCAAGGCGCATCCGCACGATGAGGCC
>JAJXUS010000420.1 GCA_021782675.1 Acidobacteriota bacterium | reverse complement strand
AGCACCGGCTTGCGCGCCTGGCCCAGTTCGCGCAGCAGATTGAAGTTCTGCATATTGCGGGCGCCCACCTGAAAGCAATCCACGTACGGCAGCATCAATTCAATCTGCGAAATCTCCATCACTTCGCTGACGATCAGCAGGCCCGTCGCATCGCCCACTTCGCGCAGCAGACGCAGACCATCCAGACCCATCCCCTGAAAGGAGTAGGGAGAACTGCGCGGCTTAAAGGCTCCCCCACGCAGGAACTTCGCGCCGCCCGCAGCCACCTGCTTCGCAGCGGTAAAGATCTGTTCACGCGATTCAACCGAGCAGGGACCGGCCATGACGACAACCTCTTTGCCGCCGACCGTCACGCCATTCGCAAATTTGATTTGCGTACCCTGAGGTGCAAAGCCGCGCCCGGCCAGTTTATAGGGCGAGGTGATGCGATGGGCGTCCGCAACCCCGGCCATGATCTGAAAATCCTGCACATCGAAGCTGGCCGGCTGGCCCACTCCGGCCAGGACCGTCTGCCGCGCGCCAGTGGTGCGGTGCACGTTGAATCCGATCTCCACCATGCGGGCCACCACCATCTGAATCTCTTCTTCGGTGGCCTTCTCCATCATTGCAACAATCATTGTCGGCTTCTCACTTCACTCAATTCGTCAGATCCGGATCGCTCTGCGGCGATGCCTTCTCCGCGGCGAGGCGCTCATCCCGCTGCAGAGCGCGCATTACATCAATGATTCGTTCATAAACCTGCACCAGCGCACTGTCGGGCAGCGGTCCTGGGTTAAAGCCGCGGATATTCTCAAAGATGACCTTCTCGCGGTTCGGTTCGTAGACCGGTAGATCCGTTGCCCGTTTCAAGCGGCCAATCGCCTGCGCGGCCCGCGCCCGCTCGCTGACCAGCGTCACAATCTGCCGGTCCAACTCGTCGATCTTTTTTCGCCAGTCGGAGATATCCATATGCGCTGTCCCGGAGATAAAAAAGCCGCGTCTGCGTCTCGCGCAGGCTGCTCTCTATTTCCGGCGGAAAGTAATGCTGTTTATGCTAAACGACAGCGGCGCCGATTTTGCGGTTGTGCTGCGAGTTTTTCTGCGGCGCCCGTTTACCGGGCGTTCATTGCGCCACGGAGACGCCCCGCAACGACGCGATAAAGTCGCCGACGGCGCGCGGCGCGTCCGCCTCTGGGATAGCTTCAATTCGCGCCACAATGGCGGAGCCAACCACCACGGCGTCGGCAAAGTCAGCCGCGGCAGCGACCTGTGCCGGGGAAGAAATCCCAAACCCGAGCGCGATGGGAAGCTGCGTCAAAGACCGGATACGTTCGACAACAGCACGGGCATCGGCCGCCAGATCCTTCTGCGCGCCAGTGACGCCGGTGCGCGCAATGGCATAGATAAAGCCTTGGGATGCTGCAGCGATCTCGCGCAACCGCGCTTCCGGGCTGGTCGGCGCAGCCAGGAAGATGGGCTGCAGTTGATGCCGGGCAAGCACGCGACGATACTCGGTCGCTTCTTCTACGATCAGATCGGTCACCAGCACGCCGTCTACGCCGCTGGCAGCAGCTTCGGCGGCAAAATGTTCCAGCCCCATCTGCAGAATGGGGTTGAAATAAGAGAAGATCACCAGCCCGGCTGCAGGGCGCTCACGACGCAGGTTCGCTGCCAGATGCAGAACATCCTCGAGCGTTACCCCATTGCGGAGCGCGCGTTCGCTGGCGCGCTGAATCACCGGGCCATCCGCCAGCGGATCGCTGAAGGGGACGCCCAGCTCAAGCGCATCTGCACCCGCGTCAATGGCGGCCAGCGCAATCTTCTCTGTCGCAGCCAGGCTAGGGTCGCCCACGGTCAGATAGATGACCAGTCCGGGTTTGCGTGCAAATTGGATCGCCACTCAGGCACCCTCCAGGTTCAGCTCACGCGCAAAAATTCCCATGTCCTTGTCTCCACGCCCGGAGAGGTTCACCAGCAGCAGTCCGTCGCCACTCATCGAAGGCGCAAGCCGCATGGCCTCTGCCACGGCATGGGCGCTTTCGAGCGCCGGCAGAATGCCCTCTGCCCGTGCCAGCGCCACCGTCGCGCGCAGCGCCTCGTCATCAGTGGCCGATACATACTGGGCCCGGCCGGAGTCATGCAAAGCTGCGTGCTCCGGCCCAACGGAGGCGTAGTCCAACCCCGCCGAGACCGAGTGCGTATTCACAATTTGTCCAGCGTCATCCTGCAGCACGTAGGAGTACGTCCCCTGCAGCACGCCCGGCGATCCGCCATGAAACCGCGCGGCATGTTCCCCCAGCGCGAAACCGCGGCCGCCGGCCTCAACACCGATCAGATGAACCGCGGCATCCTCTAGAAATGCATGAAACGCGCCCATCGCATTGGAGCCACCCCCGACGCAGGCGATCACCGCATCCGGCAGCCGGCCTTCGCGCTCCAGCATCTGCCGCCGCGCCTCGACACCGATGATCCGCTGAAAGTCCCGCACCATCGCCGGATAGGGATGCGACCCGAGCACGCTGCCCAGCAGATAATGCGTGGTGCGCACGTTCGTCACCCAGTCGCGCATCGCCTCGTTGATGGCGTCTTTCAGCGTTGCGGTGCCGGAGGACACGCCGCGGACTTCGGCGCCCAGCAGGCGCATGCGGTAGACGTTCAACTCCTGCCGCCGCATGTCGGTTTCGCCCATATAAACGACGCAGTCCATGCCGAAGAGCGCGCAGACCGTGGCGGTGGCCACGCCATGCTGCCCGGCGCCGGTTTCCGCCACGATCCGGCGCTTGCCCATGCGCCGCGCCAGCAAACCCTGGCCCAGGCAGTTGTTGATCTTGTGCGCGCCGGTGTGCAGCAGGTCTTCGCGCTTCAGATAAATCTTTGCGCCGCCAAGCTGCTCGCTGAGGCGCGCCGCGTGATACAGCGGTGT
>JAJXUS010000419.1 GCA_021782675.1 Acidobacteriota bacterium | reverse complement strand
CAACGAACGAACCCGCTAACGCGGGAGGGGCTGGCGGCGCGGTCAAGCGATTGCGTCTACAGCAGTAACTATTTGAACGAGCACAAGTGACGGGCGGGCGCTCCGTCTTGAGGATTGAGGGGTTCAAGCACTCCAACCTCAAGACAGGAGCTCCCAATGAGCGAGAAGCCCATCAGCCCGCTGCGCCGGCGCATGATCGAAGACATGACGGTGCGCAACTTCGTCGAGAAGACGCGCAACGATTATATCCGACACGTCAGGACATTTACAGCCTTTCTCGGCCGCGCGCCGGATACGGCCGCGCCTGAGGATCTTCGCCTTTTCCAGCTGCATCAGACGCAGATCGGGGTGCGTGCGCCGAGCATCAATGGCTCGGTTGTGGCGCTGCGTTTCTTCTTCACCGTGACGCTCGACCGCCCGGAGATGGCAAGGCACCTCACGTTCGTGCGGGAGCCGCGCAGGATCCCGGCAATCTTGAGCCTGGAGGAGATCGCACGGCTACTGGAGGCGGCCCCCGGGCCGAAGTACAAGGCGGCGCTGAGCGCCGCCTATGGAGCCGGACTGCGGGTCTCCGAAGTCGTGACGCTGAAGGTGTCGGACATCGATTCCGAGCGTATGCTGCTGCGCATCGAGCAGGGCAAGGGGCGCAAGGATCGCTTTGCAATGCTTTCCCCGCTGCTGTTGGAGTTGCTGCGCGATTGGTATCGCATCGCCCGGCCCACGGTCTGGCTGTTTCCGGGCCGTGATCCGCTGCTGCCGCTGACGACACGGCAATTCAATCGCGCCGTTCATGCCGCTGCCGATAGGGCGGCGATCAAAAAGCGAGTGACGCCTCACACATTGCGACATAGCTTTGCTACCCACTTGCTCGAAGAGAAAACCGATGTGCGTTTGATTCAGGTTTTGCTCGGACATGCCAGGGTCGATACCACCGCGCTCTACGCGCAGGTGGCTACCAACGTGATCCGCGCGGTCATGAGCCCGTTGGATCGGCTCACGCCGCTGAGATCGGAGAACAAGCCGCCGGCATAAAGCCACGGCGATCATGGCCGCCCTGGAGATCGCGGACATCTTCCGCGACCACGGGCCCGCTTGGCGTAAAGCCAATGCAGGTCACGTCAGCCTCGGCCAGTTGAAGGCGATGTCGGCGATCGAGAGCTGCCGCACGGCAGCTCTTGGCGGGCATGTCATGCGTTGCGAAGACTGCTTGCACACGCAGATCGCCTATAACAGCTGCCGTAATAGGCATTGCCCCAAGTGCCAGGGCTCGCAGGCGCTGGCATGGATGAAGCAGCGCAAGTCAGAACTGCTGGACGTCCCGTACTTCCACGTCGTGTTCACGCTGCCGGCGCGGATTGCCGCCATCGCCTACCAGAACAAGGCCGTCGTCTACGGTCTCTTGTTCAAGGCTTCCTCGCAGACAATGCGCTCGATTGCGGCCGATCCCAAGCACCTGGGCGTCAAGATCGGCTTCACCTCGGTGCTCCACACCTGGGGCTCCGCGATGACCCATCATCCACACGTCCACATGATCGTGCCGGGTGGTGGGATATCGCTCGACGGCACGCGCTGGATCGGCTGCCGTCCAAACTATCTCTTGCCGGTGAAGGTGCTGTCGCGGCTGTTCCGCCGCCTGATGCTGGAGATGCTGCTCGCCGCACACCACACCGGCCGCCTGCAGTTCTTCGGCGACCACGCCCATCTCGCCGGTAAGGCCGCGTTCAAGGCCTATCTCGCGCCGCTGCATCGGACCAAGTGGTTCGTCTATAGCAAGCAGCCGTTCGCCGGGCCGGAGCAGGTACTGGCCTATCTGTCCCGCTACACCCATCGCGTCGCGATCTCCAACAGCCGCCTCATCACCGCCGACGCGACCGGCGTCACGTTCAGCTGCAAGGACTACCGGATCGAGGGACCCGGCCGCTACAAGACCATGACGCTCAAGCCGGACGAGTTCATCAGGCGGTTCCTGATCCACGTCCTGCCCAACAGATTCCACCGGATCAGGCACTGCGGTCTGCTGGCCAGCGGCACCAAGACCGAGACCATCGCGCGGGCGCGTCAGCTGATTGCTGCGGTGGCACCTGTGCAAACCGTGCACCAGCAGCAGCCTCCCGATAGTGCCGCGGCAACCGACCAGGCGACCCACCCGTGCCCGTGTTGCGGCGGGCGCATGAACATCATCGAGACCTTCAAGCGCGGCTCGACTCCGCATCAGCGGCCGACCGCTCCAATCATCGCCGTCAGGATCGATACGTCATGATCACGTTCCCCACCTCACAGATTCAAAATCCCGATCTTCCTCGCCGGCCCTCGATCCGTAACGGCGGCGCTCGTGCAAATCTGCCTTCGCGACGTCAACGTCGCCATCGATCTTCCTGGCTTACCGCAGATTCCCGCACCTGCGACCGACCAATCATGCGCCGCAACGTCGTCAGCCAACACACTCATCGGCGCCGGTTGCCCTCGCCCAGCTCCGTGGTGCGCAAACCTCCATAGCGCTCGGCGCTCGCCGCCCCACCGCCTGCCATTTCCCGCGGGTTCCTTCATTGAAGGCTTCCGGACGCCGGCCACGGTGCAAGCCGCATCGCTGCCATCGGCCGGCATCCGAAACCCTCAACAATGTGCGACATTCAAAATCAAAGAGGCCACCAACTGAAGCGGCCTCGCCCCGGATCAGGCCAGCTCGGTGTGTGGGTAAAGCGCATAATCAGCACGGAAGGAGGGGCTATTATAGAAGTTGAGTGTTTTCGGATCAGCACTCTGCGATCCGCCGACGACGGCATCCAGGTCGGCGTCATTGAGTTCGGCGTTATCCAACATCCGTTTTTCGCTCATGTTCATTCTCCTGTCTCTTTCTGGCTGAGGACCATTCCTCTCCATCGGTGGTCGCAGGAGTACACCGCT
>JAJXUS010000418.1 GCA_021782675.1 Acidobacteriota bacterium | reverse complement strand
ACTCCACTAAGATCATGAACAGAATTGCTCCCACCAGCACATAGTGGAAGTGCGCCACCACAAAGTAGGAGTTGCCCAGTTGCCAGTCAAACGGAGACGCAGCCAGCATGACTCCTGTCAGCCCCGCGATCAGGAACTGGAAGAGGAATCCGATGGAAAAAATCATCGGCGTGGCAAATCGGATCGAGCCGCCCCACATCGTGGCCAGCCAGTTGAAGATCTTGATGCCCGTCGGCACCGCAATCACCATGGTCGAAAAGGTGAAAAAGGCGTTCGCCTCCGGCCCCAGACCCACGGTGAACATGTGATGTGCCCATACGCCCATGCTGATGAAGCCAATTGCCACCGTCGCCGCCACCATGGCCGGATAGCCGAAGATTGCCTTGCGCGAGAACACCGGAATGATCTCGTTGGCAAACGCAAACGCAGGCAATACCAGAATGTAGACCTCCGGGTGGCCGAAGATCCAGAAGAAGTGCATCCACAGCACCGCGGAGCCGCCCGCCTGCGTATCAAAGAAGTGCCCGCCAAGATAGCGGTCAATCACCAGCATGATCTGCGCCGCGGTCAGCGGGCTCACGGCGATGAATGCAATGCAACTGGTGACAACGTAAAGCCACACCAGCAGCGGCATCCGGCTTAGCTTCATTCCCCGGCACCGCATCGTCAGCGCCGTCGCCACAATGTTCAGCGCTGTTCCAATCGAGCCCACTCCGCTCAGCAGCACGCTCAGCGTCCAGTAGTCCGTGCTGTGCCCCGGCGAAAACACGCGCGATGTCAGCGGCGCATAGGCAAACCAGCCCACATCCGGCGCCGTGCCCGCGCCGTATAGCCCGCTGCCGGCCAGGTAACTGAAGTACAGCAGGAAGCCGCCAAAGGCAGAGATCCAGAAACTGAATGCGTTCAACCGCGGAAACGCCATGTCCCGCGCGCCAATCATCAACGGGATCAGGTAATTGCCAAATCCGAACAGGATTGGCATGCCCACAAAGAACACCATCGTGGTCCCGTGCATCGTGAACAGCCGGTTGAAGGTTTGTGGCGAAACAAAGTGGTTGTTCGGCACCGCCAGCTGCACCCGCATCAGCAACGCTTCCGCGCCCGCCACCACCAGGAAGATCAGTGCATAGCCGATATACATCAGCCCGATCTTCTTGTGATCGACCGTCGTGATCCATTCCTGCAACACATCGAAAACGCCGCCATGCCTCCGCGGAGTGTGAGTTGCCATAGCTGCCTCTTCTCCTGTCTCTTAGCGAAGCGTGCTCAGGTACTGCGTCACGGCGTCAAGGTCGTGATCGTTCAGATGCATTGCGGGCATCAGGACGCCAGGTTTGATGTCCGAGGGGTTGTTGATAAATGCGCGAAGATTCTCAGGCGTATTCGGCACTGAACCGGAAGCAATCGTCGCCCGGCTCGCCACGTGCGAAAGATCCGGCCCAAAGATACCCTTGGCTTCTGTGCCGGAGACGGTGTGACAGTTCACGCATGCGTTATGCAGAAAAACCTCGCGGCCCGCGGCAGCACTGGGAACTTGCAGCGCGACATGCTGCTGCGCCGCGACCCAGGCGGAAAACTGCTCCGGCGTATCGGCATACACGCGGATCAGCATCTTTGCATGCTGCACCCCGCAGTACTGCGCGCACTGGCCCAGATACAGCCCCGCCTGCTCCGGGTCGATCCACATCGTGTTCACCTTGTTCGGAATCAGGTCCGTCTTGCCGGCCAGCCGAGGTACCCAAAAACTGTGATCCGTGTCTGCCGACGACATCGTCAGATAGGTCGGTGTCGGATGAGTTGGCTCGCTTACCGGAACATGCAGCTCATTGGCCGTCACGATGCCCAGCTTGGGGTAGCGATATTCCCACCAGAATTGATGCCCGATCACCACCACATCCAGCGCTGTCGCCGGTTTCGGGATCTTCTGGGTCACAAAGATTACGCGCGCGCTGGCCAGGAAAAGCGCGACGATGATCAAGATTGGAATCACCGTCCACGAGAGTTCCACCTGGTTGCTGCCGTAAATTTGCGCCGGCTCGTGGTTTTCATCCCCCGGCCGGCTGCGATAGCGAATGATGGTGTAAAGCAAAAGCCCGGCCACAACAAGAAAGATGCCCGCGCAGATGCCAAGAACCAGCACGGAGAGTCCCAGGATCGACTGCGCCGGCGTCCCCTTCGGCGCAAAGATGTTCGTGGAAGAAGGGTCAAACACGGTCGCCAGCATCTGCGTCGCGTGAAGCCTCCGGACGCCGTGCTCAAACCCGGCCTGCTGATCAAAGCCTGCGAAGAACCTCTCGACCATTCCCGAGTTCATGCTCCCTACCATCGCTATCCTCATCCGCACCAGCCGCCTGCTCCCGCCGACGTGTGACAAACTCTCCGCGCAGACACACTTCTCCCGTTGGAGTCCGGTGACTGGGGTTCCCGTTCCTCCGGAACCCGTCGGTCAAACCTGATCCAGAATTGTATTCCGCTTGTCTGCCTCCGCAGCCCAAGCCTGTGTTTGCTTCGGATTTTGACGGGCCTTGCCGGTGCAGGCCCTCTGCTCTGGCCAATCGCGCGGTCTGCGCAGCGTTCCCGCGCGGCCAACGCGAACTGCAAAAACTGATCTGCCAACCGCCAGCACCGCAACGTTAAGCCTGACTGTTTAGCCTGCTTTGCGGACGCCAAGGATCTTCTAACAAAAACATCGGATCAAAAAAGTAACGGAATAGGATCGCGCGGAACGGGGCCGAACGCCACCTTGCGGGAAACGTCGGGGAAGCCAGTTGCGGAATCCGCCCAGAAAAGAGTACCACTTCGGCCCATGGTTACAAACCCCGCTGTCTCATTTTGCTGCGGGTTCCTGGTGCGGCATCCTCAGACCGCCCTTGACCCCGCCACGATGCGAGCCGTTGAGCTTTCC